>NZ_JBFARL010000065.1:0-37662 GCF_040674655.1 Actinomadura sp. NPDC049753
CTGACACGAAATCCCCGCCGGCCTTGCCCGCGCGCGCCCACGCCCCGGCGAGCTCCGCCGCGGACCCGACGGTCACCACCCGCCAGCCGCCCGCGATGAACACCATCGGCGACCTCGTCGAGCGGTTCGCCATCGGGCGGGACGACGTCACGTTCGCCGTGTCGGCGCTCGACTTCGACCTGTCGGTGTTCGACCTGTTCGCCGCCTGGCACGCGGGCGGAGCGGTCGTCGTCCCGGACGAGGACGAGCGGCGCGACGCCGCCCGGTGGAGCGAACTGGTGCGGCGCTGGTCGGTGACCGTGCTGAACTGCGTCCCGTCCGTCCTGGAGATGCTGCTGCGCGCGGGCCGGGCGGAGAGCCTGCGGCTCGTCCTGCTCGGCGGCGACTGGGTGGGGACGCACCTCCCCGGCCTGGTCCGGGAGCGCGCCCCGGGCTGCCGCTTCGCGGCGCTCGGCGGCACGACCGAGACGGCGATCCACTCGACGGTGCAGGAGGTCGCGGGCGACGTCCCCCCAGACTGGCACGCCGTCCCCTACGGGGTGCCGCTGCGCGGGGTCGCGTGCCGGGTGGTGGACGAGCGGGGCCGCGACCGCCCCGACTGGGCCACCGGAGAGCTGTGGATCGGCGGCGCCGGCGTCGCGGACGGCTACGTCGGCGACCCGGCCCGGACCGCCGACCGGTTCGTCCTCCGGGAGGGCACGCGCTGGTACCGGACCGGCGACCTGGCCCGGTACCGCCCGGACGGGACAATCGAGTTCCTCGGCCGCCGCGACCACCAGGTCAAGGTGCGCGGATTCCGGATCGAGCTCGGCGAGGTCGAGGCCGCTCTGCGCGGCCATCCCGCCGTGGAGCGGGCCGTCGCGCTCCTCGCCGGCGGCCGCCTCGCCGCCGCCGTGGCGGCGCCCGCCGGGACCGACAGGGACGCCGTGCTCGCCCGCGTCCGCGACCTGCTGCCCCCGCACATGGTCCCGGAACTGCTCGTGCGCGTGGACGAGCTGCCGCTCACCGCGAACGGCAAGGTCGACCGCAAGGCGCTCGCGGCCCTCGCCGCCGCCGAGGCCGGTGAGGCGACCGCGTCCTACGCCGAGCCCGCGACGTCCCTGGAGAAGGTGCTGGCCCGGATCGTCGCCGAGGTGCTGGGGAGGGAGCGCGTCGGCGCGGACGCCGACTTCTTCGCCCTCGGCGGCGACTCCGTCCTCGCCACCACCGTGCTCGCGCGGCTGCGGGAGGCGCTCGACACGACGGCGCTGCCCGTCCGCGTCCTGTTCGCCGAGCGGACGGTCGCGCGGATCTGCCGCCGGTTCACCGAACTGGAGGAGACGCCGGGACGCCTGGAGTCCGTCGCCGCCATCCGGCTGGAGGTCGAGGCCATGACCGAGGAGGAGCTGACCGCGCGCCTCGGGTGAGCCGGGGGTCAGCCGGGCTCGGGCTCCGGCCGCAGCGTCGCGGTCCGGAGCCCGGTGAGGGTCAGCGCCAGCGCCAGGGCGAGGACGGCGCTGACCGTCCCGTACAGGACGATGGCGGCGCCGGGGGCGAGGTAGCGGCCGAGCGCCCCGGCGCCGAGCGAGCCGATCGCGCCGCCGCCCGTCTCCTGCGCCGACCACAGCGCGTTCACCCGTCCGAGGTGCGAGTCGGGCGTGTGGGACTGGATCAGCCCGTACCGCAGGATCTCCTCGATCGACTGGACGAACCCGTACACGAACAGGATCGCGACGGCGAGCGCCGGATGGCGGGCCAGGCCGAGACACGCGAGCGCGGCGAAGCCGGAGACGGACGCGACGAGCAGCGCCAGGCCGGGCGCACGGGCCTGCCCGGCCCAGCCGCTCGTCAGGGACGCCAGCACCGCGCCGCACGCGGGCGCCGCGAACAGCAGGCCGACCGTGGTCGCGCCCCCGTCCAGGCTCCGGGTCGCGAACGCCGGCATCAGGACGGGGATGCCGCCCGCGACCATGAACAGCAGGCCGAGGAGCATCAGCGAACCGACGACCCGATGCGAGGCGACGAAGCGGAACCCGTCCCAGACCGCCTTCAGCGGATTGGCGTCCGCCTCCTCCTCCGCGGCGGGCTTGAGCCGCGGCAGCCCGGTCAGCAGCGCGAGCGTGCCGAGCGTCCCCGCGGCCGCGGCCGCGTAGTTCCAGCCCACGCCGAACGCCGACACCACGAGCCCGCCGAGCGCGGGGGACGCCATCGATCCGAGCCGGACGGTCAGCGCGTTGAGCGCCCCTGCCGCGACGAGCTTGTCCGGCGCGACCAGCGCGGGCGTCGCGGCCAGCAGCGCGGTGATGCTGACGCCGGTCATCAGCCCGTCCCATGCCGCCAGCGCGTACAGGGCCGCCAGCGAGGGGGAGGGCAGGAACGCGTTGAGCGCCAGCAGGACGAACCCGATCCCGGCCGCCGCGCGCGCCCGCAGCATCAGGCGCCGCCGGTCGTGCCGGTCGGCCAGCACCCCGCCCCACAGGAACCCGGCGAGGAGCGCGAACCCCTCGGCGGCCGAGACCCCGCCCACGTGCACGGTGGACCCGGTGAGGTCGTACACCTGCACCGGAAGGGCCACGGCCAGCATGCCGATCCCGAAGACCGAGACGGTGCGGGCGATGAACACGTTGCGGAACGGCCTGCTGTCGCGCAGCGGCCCGACGTCGATGACCAGTCGCCGGAGCATCCTCGGGCTTCTCCTCTGCCGATCGAGTGACTAAGGTTAGCCTAGCCTTAGTTGATCGTGAGGAAAGAGGAGCCGTGCAGCGGACGCTGATGAACGGGAAGATCCACCGAGCGACCGTCACCCAGGCGGACCTGCACTACGTCGGCTCGCTGACGATCGACGCCGACCTGATGGCCGCGGCCGACATCGTGGAAGGCGAGCAGGTCCACCTCGTCGACATCGACAACGGCGCCCGGCTGGTCACCTACGCCATCGCCGGCGAGGCGGGCAGCGGGATCATCGGCGTCAACGGCGCGGCGGCCCGCCTCGTCCAGCCCGGCGACCTGGTGATCATCATCACCTACGCCGGCGTGGAGGACCCCTCCCGGCACGAGCCCCGCGTCGTCCATGTCGACGCCGCGAACCGCATCGTCGCCCTCGGCTCCGACCCGTCCGAGCCGGTCCCCGGCGCCCCCGCCCAGCTCGCGGGGCGGTGACCGTGGACGGCCTCACCCCCTGGCCCGCCGACCTCGAAGCCCGCTACAAGGCCGAGGGCTACTGGACCGACCGCCTCCTCGGCGACGTGCTGCGCGGCGACCCGTCCGCCCCCGCCCTCGTCGCGGGCGACGACCGCCTCACCTACGCCGACCTGGACGCCCGCGCCGCCCGCACCGCCGCGGGCCTCCTCGCCCTCGGCCTCCGCCGCGGCGACCGCGTGGTCGTCCAGCTCCCGAACACCACGGGCTTCGTCGTCGCGTTCCTCGCCCTCGTCCGCATCGGCGCCGCGCCCGTGCTGGCGCTCCCCGCGCACCGCGAGAGCGAGATCCGCTACCTCTGCGGGCTCTCCGAGGCCCGCGCCTACATCTGCGCCGACCGCGACGGCGACTTCGACTACCGCGAGCTGGCCCGGACGCTCCCGGTGGAGCACGTCGTCGTCGAGGGCGACGCCGAGGAGTTCACCCCGCTGGCCTCCGTCGACGCCGATCCGGTGGCCGCCCCCGCTCCCGATCCGTCCGACGTGGGCGTCTTCCTCCTTTCGGGCGGCACCACCGGCCTCCCGAAACTGATCCCCCGGACGCACCGCGACTACGTCTACAACCTGGAGGCCAGCGCCGAACTGTGCGGCTTCGACCGCGACACCGTCTACCTGGTCGTCCTCCCGGCCGCGCACAACTTCGCCCTGGCCTGCCCCGGAATCCTCGGCGTCTTCGCCACCGGCGGCACGGTCGTCCTCTCGCCCTCCGGCTCCCCGGACGAGGCGTTCCCCCTCATCGAACGCGAGCGCGCCACCGTCTGCGCGGTCGTCCCCCCGATCGCCCTTCTCTGGCTGGACGCGGTGACCTGGTCGGACGAGGACGTCTCGTCCCTCGAACTCCTCCAGGTCGGCGGCGCCAGGCTCGCCGCGGAGCGCGCCGCCGAGATCCCGGACGCCCTGGGCTGCCGGCTCCAGCAGGTCTTCGGCATGGCCGAGGGCCTCCTCAACTACACCCGCCTGGACGACCCGCGCGACCTGATCGAACGGACGCAGGGCCGCCCCCTGTCACCGGCCGACGAGATCCGCGTCGTGGACGGGGACGGCAAGCGGGTCGCCCCGGGCGAAGTGGGCGAACTCCTCACCCGGGGCCCGTACACCCTGCGCGGCTACTACCGCGCCCCCGAGCACAACGCTCGCTCCTTTACTCCGGACGGCTTCTACCGGACAGGCGACCTGGTCAGAGAGCTGCCCTCCGGCCACCTCATCGTCGAAGGCCGTGAGAAGGACCAGATCAACCGGGGCGGCGACAAGGTCTCCGCCGAGGAACTGGAGAACCACCTCCTGGCCCACCCGGCGGTCCACGACGCGGCCGTGGTCGGCGTCCCCGACCCGGTCATGGGAGAGCGCACCTGCGCCTTCCTGATCATCAGGGAGGGGGAGAAGGCCCCCGCCCTGCGCGAGGTGAAGGACTTCCTCCGCGTGCGGGGCGTCGCCGCCTACAAGCACCCCGACCGCCTGGAGACGGCCGCCGCGTTCCCCCGGACGCCGGTCGGCAAGATCAGCAAGAAGGCGCTCGCCGCCCGCCTCCGATGAGACCGCCGCCGGTTCGTCACCCGGCGTTCACCGTTTCCCGCGAACACCGCCGGAAGTCTCGGCATCCTAATAGACAAATATGTCTATTAGGCTAGGAGACGTCTGTGGCACCCGATCCGCTGGGACCCGGTGATCCGACGAGGCTCGGCGACTACCTTCTCGCGGGGCGCCTCGGCGCCGGCGGCCAGGGCGTCGTGTACGAGGGGTACGGCCCGGACGGCGCGCGGGTCGCGGTCAAGACGCTCCACGGCGACTACTCCGCGCTGCACCGCGACCTTTTCGTCCGCGAGGTCGAGGCGGTGCGGCGCGTCGCGCAGTTCTGCACGGCGCGCGTCCTCGCCGTCGACCTGCACGACGCCATCCCCTACGTCGTCAGCGAGTACGTCGCGGGCCCGACCCTCCAGCAGGCCGTCGACGAGGACGGGCCCTACAAGCCCGACGACCTCTACAGGCTGGCGGTCGGGATCGCGACCGCGCTGACGACCGTGCACCGGGCGGGCGTCGTCCACCGCGACCTGAAGCCCGCGAACGTGCTGCTGGGACCGGACGGCCCCCGCGTCATCGACTTCGGCATCGCCCGCACCGAGGACATGTCCCAGAGCGCGACCGGGATGAAGGGGACGCCCCGCTACATGGCGCCCGAGGTGTTCCAGGGGAGGAGTCCCGGGCCCGCCGTCGACGTCTGGGCCTGGGGCGCCACGATCCTGTTCGCGGCGTCCGGCCGCACTCCGTTCAGCGGCGAGTCCCTGCCCAAGCTGATGCACTCCGTGCTGAACACCGAACCGGACACCGCGACGGTCCCCGAGCGGCTGCGGCCCATGGTCGAGGCCGCGCTGGCCAAGGACCCGGAACGGCGTCCCGACGCCCCGGGCCTGCTGCTCGACCTGCTCGGCGGCCGTCCGGACGCGGACCTTCTGGAGCAGGGTGAGCGGGAGGCCCGCGCCGTCCGCATGCCCAAGGCCGCGTCTCCGCCGCTGGGCGAGCGCGCCGAAGAGGTGATGCGGAGCCTCGGCCCGGAGGCGCGGCAGGCCGTCCCGCAGATCCTGCTGCGGATGGCGGCGGCCGAAGAGGACCTCGTCCGCCCGGCGGCCCGCGCCGAGTTCAGCGACGGCCGCACGCCGGAGCCGGTCGTCGACGCCGTCCTCTCGGCGTTCACCCAGGCGGGGCTGCTCGTCTGGGACGGGCAGCGCGTCTCCCTCGCCTCCCCGGCGCTCCTGCGCGCATGGCCGCGGCTGCGCGACTGGGCCGCCGCTGAACGGCCGGGCCTGGAGGTCCACCAGGAACTCGCCGAGGGAGCGCGGCTGTGGGACGCGCACGGCCGCAAAGCCGGGGACCTCCTCCAGGGGACCCGGCTCGAACGCGCGATGACCTGGGCCGTCGGCGGCGGCCGCGCCCTGCGGCCGAACACGCTGGAGCAGGCGTTCCTGGACGCCGGGCGCGCGTCCGTCCGCCGCCGCTCCACCCTGCGGACGGCGGTCTCCGGCGTCCTCGCCGTCCTGCTGCTGGCGACGCTCGTCGCGGGCGTGCTCGTCTTCCAGCAGAGCCGCACCGTCGCACGGCAGCGCGACGACGCGGAGGCCCGCCGCCTGGCGGCCGTGGCCCTGGCCACCCGCAAGAGCGACCCGAGGACCGCCCGCCGCCTGGCCATCGCCGCCGGCGCCCTCTCCAGCACCAAGGAGACCAGGGAGGCGCTGGTCGCGCTGCGCTACCAGTGGGAGAGCGACGTCTTCCTTCCGCCCGGCGTGAGCGCCACGACCCGGCGCCAGCCGTCGCCGGGCGGCCGCGTCCTCGCCGTCGTGGACGGCGGAAGGGCCAGCGTCTGGAACATCGACACCCACGCCAGACTGCACGAATTCACCATCGCCGGCGCCGGCACCCTCGACCTCGTCGTCACTGACGACGCCCGCACCATGGTCACCTGGGCGGACGACGGGACCGCCCGCGTCTGGGACACTTCGTCCGGCAAGGAGCGCGGCAGGCTCCCCATCGGCAAGGCCGGCACCGACGCGAACGTTTTCGACGGGATCGACCTGAGCCCGTCCGGGCACCTCCTGCTCGCCGGCAACCGCGACGCCCGCACCGTCTGGGACCTGCGGACCCTCCGGCAGGTCCCGCTGAGCTGGACGCGTCCGAAGGACGGCGTCGAGATCCTCGCGGCCGACGCGGGCGACCAGCTCATCGCGGGCGTCACACCCCAGGGCGCGGTGCACGTCGACCAACTGGCGGCCAAGGCGACGATCGCGCTGCCCCGCCTCAACAAGGCGCTCAAGGGAAGATACGTCAGCGCGGCGAAGCTGAGCCCGGACGGATCGCTGCTCGCCGTCGCGGCCGCCCCGGCCACCGGCAAGAAGGCAGAGATTCTGCTCTGGAAGCTGGGCGCGGACGAGCAGTACCTGAGGCTCGGACCGGCGAACTCCTACTCCTCCCTGGCCTTCAGCGAGGACGGCGGCTACCTGGCGCAGGCCAGGACCATGTGGCGGCTCAAGGACGGCGGCGCCACCCAGTCCACACCCGCCGAACCCGTGATCCGCTACGCGCCGACCGCGGACTGCGCCCTGGTCCGCTTCGTGGAGAAACGCGCGCTGCGCTGCATCGAACCGGCGACCGGCCAGGTCTCGTCCCTCGACATCAGCACCTTCCTCAGCACCCAGGTCGTCCAGGGAAGCAGCCTGGTCCAGAACGCGACCATCTCCGCGGACGCCTCGACCATGGTGTACCGCAGCGGTGGCACGGTGCACTTCTGGGACGTCCGGCGCAAGCGTGACGTCAACCGGGGGTTCAACCTCTCGTCCGACTACCTGTACTCCGGCAACGGCAACGATCTCGCCCTCAGCGCGGACGGCGGGCGGCTCGCCATCTACAAGAACGCCCGCACGGTCACTGTCACCGACGCCGAGAAGTTCGCGAAGCTCGGGGACGTGACGCTGCCCCAGCCCGCCGACAGGATCCAGGCCATGGCCATGTCCCCGGACGGCCGCGGCCTGGCCCTCCTGGTCCGCCGCGGCGCCGCGGGAGAACTCCAGTTCTGGGACGCGAAGACATTCCGGCTGATCCGCGCAGTGCCGTCCTCAGCCGACACATTCGTCAAACGCATCGTCTTCCGCCCGGACGGCAAGGCCCTGATGACGGACGGCAAGTCCGGCCTGATCGAGTATCCGTCCGGCCGGGTCCTGGCCAGAAGCGACGACACGTTCCTCAGCACCCTTCTCACCATGAGCCGTGACGGCCGAACGATCGTGAGCGCCGAGGGCACCGAGACGGACCAGAAAGTCCTCCTCACCGACGGCAGGACACTCCGTTCACGCGGCCTGATCCTGCGGGGTCACAAGAGCTACGTCAGGACCGCCGCGCTCTCCCCGGACGGCACTCTTCTCGCCACCGGCGACGCACTGGGACAGATCCGCCTATGGGAGGTCGAATCCGGCCGCCCTTACGCCCTGCCCCTGACCGGCCACCAGAGCGAGATCGGCGCCCTGGCGTTCTCCTCGGACGGCAAGACCCTCACGAGCGCCGCCGACGCCGGCACCGTCCTCACCCACGACCTGGCCCCCGCCCTCACCAGAGCGGCCCTCTGCCAGAACACCAGCGGCGGCTTGACGAAAAAGGAATGGCACCAAACCCTCCCCACCCTCGACTACCGCCCCACCTGCCCTCGATGACGACCGGGTGATCAGGGGGCGGTGCCCCGCTGCACCGCCCCCTGACCGCCGGTCGCCCCGCTCCCTGACGAGCTGGCCCCTAGTGGCACTGAGCGCCCGTAGGACACCGCGCTGCGCGTCAAGACGGTTCGGCATGCGCTGTTCCTAGAGCCGGGTGTGGGGGTACGAAGCTGAGTGCCGGCGCATCGATGAGTCTGGCGGCGCCCCCAGGTCTACCTCCCGACGCCACAACCAACCAATATCCGGGAGCACGACATGGGCCTCATCCACATAGAGCTGTTCGCAACTCTCGACCTGGTCGGGCAGTCGCCCGGTGGCCCCGACGAGGACCCGGTGGGGTTCCCGTTCGGTGGATGGCAGGCGCCGCTGCTGGACGAGGTCACCGGAGCGCAGGTCGGCGCCGCCTACGAGGGAACGGACGCCCTGCTGCTCGGTCGGCGGACGTACGACATCTTCGCCGCCTACTGGCCGCACCAGGAGGGCGGAGAGGACAACGAGATCGCCGCCCTCTTCAACAGAGTCCCGAAGTACGTGGCCTCCCGCGGCAGGCCCGACCTCTCATGGGCCGGTTCCACGCGACTCGGCCCAGACCTGGCCGGCGCAGTTCGCGAGATCCGTGACCGCCACGAGCACATAAAGGTCGTCGGAAGCCTGAACCTGGTGCAGACCCTCCTCCGCGAGAAGCTCTTCGACCGCCTCGACCTCTGGGTGCACCCGATAGTGCTCGGCGTCGGAAAGAAGGTCTTCGACGGCGGCGAGGTCCCCACGAACCTCACCCTCCTGGACCCGCCGTCAGCCGCCCCGAACGGCACCGTCTACCTCCGCTACGCCCTAGCCCCCGGCACCCCCGAGACAGGCGACATGACCGCCCCCGATCGCGACCACTGAACGACACCGCCGGCCGGGTGCGGTCGGTCGTCGCGTACCGCCGTGCCGCCTCCGGGAGAGGACATTTCTCGGGGGCGCTCGATGAACGGCGGGGAGGTGGGCCTCCCCGCCGCCAGGTCACTCAGAGCCGGACTTCCGGCTCTGGAACCTCGTCGTCCCGAAGGAGGCGACGAGGATCAGGACGATCGCCACCAGCCCCAGAGGGCCGGGAGCCGTCCACGCCACGAGCATCCCCATCAAGGTTCCGATGAGGGTCCGCAGCGGGAGGAGCATCGCGCTCGTCGATGCCTGGAGTCCCTGCTCGTACGCCTTCGTCATGACGACGCCGCCGAGGAGCGCACCGAGCATCCCGCTGGCCGCGCAGATCAGCAGGTATGGCCAACGGTCGGCGGTCATGCCATCCCAACCACCTTCCATGGTCCACGCGCCCACTGCGAGGATGACGAAAGCGGGGATGCCGGAAAGGGTGTTGGCCTTTCCCTTGATATCGAGATCAAGCATCTCCGTTCGCTTCTGCATGAAGGCATACGTGGCCGCCGCGATGGTCAGGACCCCCACCCCCGGGACCCAGCCGGGAATCGGCTGATCCAGGATGCGAAGTCGCGGTACTGCCTCCGAGAAGACCCCTCCGGTCGCGCCGGGAACCGTGTCCTTCGCAAGGGCCCAGGTCCCGAGCACGGCCAAAATCGGCCACAAGGCGGTCGAGTAGGTCTTCTTCCGGACGTCTCGAAAGACGTCCAGGCCGAACACGAAAGCCGCGCTGAACAAGAACGACAGTGATTGCATGACCTCCAGCCGGACCCACCTCAGGACGAACTGGAAGGTCAGACTGTTCGTCCCCAGAGCGGAGCCCAGCAGGATGGCCTGCTTCCAGACGGGCCAGCGGCTTCGCAACGACGGCCTGTACACGTACCAGAAGACCGGCGTTCCGGAGACGACGATGACAAGCGCCGTCGTCACTGGCCCGACATGTGCAGTTACGCCGACGACCACCAGGAGGTAGCCGTTGACGGCGCCCGCCAGGTTGGCGAAGACCGCCATCGCGAGCACCTTCTTATCCGCGGCGCGAAGATCGCCTGCCAGCGACCACAAGCGCGCGAGAGGCCCTGTGGATAAATTCCACAGGCGCCCTTTCTTCCTATTCACGAGATCCCCTTAGGCCTGGGGCGCGCAGGGAGATCCCGAGATCATCGTCCCCGGCCCTCCGTTGCGCCCGCTACTGCGAAGCACCCCGAGAGCCGGGACGGCTCTTCAGTTTGCAAAACTTTTCTCAACCCTACCACGAAAAGGCGGCTCGTGGCCGTTGAACGGAGCATCCAGGCACAAGTGGATTGCTGCAAGGGCAACCTCGTCGCCGCTTCCTCCACTTGAGAGCTAGAAACCCATCCGGTCAGGGTCAATGTCAGGTCAAGGTTGGATGTGGCCCGGAAAAAGGTCTGCGTCACGCATTGCAGAGGGCGGGGACGCCATCCGTCCGTCCTCCCTGACGACGACGGGAATACCGCCCGAGATCGCGATAATAATGATCGTCGTCTATGGCGAATTCACGAGCACCGAATTCGAAGCCATGGTCGGCGGGAGAGAGGCCGAGCAGTGGTACCGGCGTGGCGCCGAAAGCGGTCACATCCCCGCCATGGTGAACCTTGGCGCTCTCCTGGCGAACTCGGGAATGGTGGACGAGGGTGAGCGCTGGATGAGACGCGGCGCCGAGGCCGGCGACGCCGGGGCCATGCTCAACCTCAGCAGGCTGCTGCGGAGACAGGTCGCGACGGCGGGGCCGCGTGGTGGCGCCGGCGCGGAGCCGAAACAGCCAAAACAGACCTGGCCTGACCGGCGGGGGAGCTGAGTTCTGGGGCAGATCCTCATCTGCCCCAGAACCTCAACGGATGTAGCCGTTCACGACCATCGGCAGCGACGCGTCCAGGCCCGCCATGTTCAGCACGCCCTCGTCGCGGGGGTCGCCGACGGTGTGCCCGTTCGCGGCCATCGCCGCGAGCACGACCCGAACGTCGCCGTTCACGGTCTGGCGGTAGGCGTCGAGAGCCTGCGACGCGTGCTGCCGTCCAGCCCACGTCTCGTTGTCGGTGAACACCACCATCCCGTCCACCTCAAGACGCTGACGCTGCGCCCACTGGAACGGCAGCGACAGATCCGTGCCGCCGCCCGACGGACGCCAACGGGAGATCTCCCGCAGGTTCGTGCGCGCCGTCACCTGAGACGCGTGGACCTGGGTGTCGACGTCGATGACGTGGCAGTTGCCGCGCTCGATCCGGTTCAGGATGACCGCCATCGCGTTCGCAACCTCGTAGCAGGACCCGAGCGGCGCGCCACCCGAGGTGACGTGGCGGAAGCTCATGGACCCAGAGGAGTCCACCGCCACCAGCAGGCGCCGACCGGACGGCTCCATGTGCCCGAACGACAGCTCGTACGCCTCTTCGAGCGCGTCGACGATGGCCGGGACCAGCGACCAGAACTGCACGTCGGCGCGCGGGTGCGGCTGCGCGCGACCGGCCCCGTACACGCGCAGGGCGAGGAACAGGTCCATCGGGTGGATCCGGGCCTTCGCGAGCGCGCCGGCGTCGGTGAGCCGGTCCGCTGCGCGCCGGGTCGCGTCACCCATCGGCGTCAGCGTCCCGATCCGGGTCATCCGGGACAGGTTCCGAAGCAGCGCGGTCATCCCGATCGTGTCGACGAGTTCGTCCCACACACCCGGCTCGGTGAGAACCGCGTCCGGGAGGAACTCCCACGGCACGCCCCGGGACCGCACCACCTCGATCGCGTCGACCGCGCTGGTGACGGCCTGCGCGGTGAGGAACGCGTCCACTGCGGGCACCTGCGCGCGGGCGTCATCGTCGGAGACGTTCCCGGCGATCCATCCGAACAGAGCACGCCGCGCCGGCGAGTCGGCCTTGGGGTGCGCGATGCGGAGCGCGTCACGCAGCGCGAACGCCTCCCCGGCCGGGGTTTTGCGCTGCCGGGCCTTGCACACTCGCCACGCGACCTGGTCGACGTCACCGTTGAGGAACCACGACGCGAGCGCGGTCCGCATCGCCCGCCCGATCACCGGCGCGGTGCCGCTGCCGGTGGGCTTGCCGCCGAGGTTCTTCCAGTACCCGAAGAACGTGGCGAGATGGTCGGTGGTCCGCGCGACCTGCGCCAGCGACGCCTTCACGGCCTGCCGGGTGTCGGCGTCGCCACGCGCCGCCGCGGCGGCCATGACGAAAAGAGCGGGACGGTTCTTCGGAGCACGCGGCGGACGGGCCGTAGAGACCTCCGTCGCGAGGTTGACGACCCGGACACCGTCCGCGGCGATGGCGTCGAACACGACCTGCGCGTTGTCCGCAGTGAGCTTGTCCTCACCCACGTAGTAGGTGCCGCCGGTCGTGCCGAGGATGAGGAAATCCTCCAGCCGCGTCCACAGGTCCTTGGCGAACCCGTAGCCGCCGGCGTTGTTGCGGACCTGCTCGATCTCACGGCCGGGAATCGGTCGGCTCTGCGGCGTCTGCACGGTGGACACCGAAGCAAGAGGGTCACGGGCCATCAAGGGCCTCCAAAGAATTCGACCCGCCTCAGGGGCGGATGTGGGGGAGGAGCAAGCGCATAGGGGAGGGCGGATGTGGTGGTGCCCACCGGGTTTTTTTAGTCCAATGCTCTGCCTGGCTGAGCTACCACCCGACATTGCCGGGTGGGCAGGATTCGAACCTGCGACCGTCGGATCCGATAACCGACGGGCTTCGACCCGCCCTTCCCTGTGCGTCCAGCTCGGCCCGTAGGGGCCGGGAGCACGCACGGATGTGGAGACGACCACCGGGGTTGCATCTTTGTGAAAGAGATAACCGATGGCCTTCGACCCGTGCGCACACCGAACCCGACGCGCTTTTCAGAAGATAACCACCCTCAGCCCCCTCCGCATCTGAATATCGGGGGCGAGATCACTCCGCAGGGGCGTCGCGTTGCCGGCGCGGAGGGGCGAACGGATAGGAAGCTGTCACATCATGTATCCAAAGCGTTTAAATCAGCGTGAAAGCTGGGTGTTCGGCGTAGTTCCGTCGAAGTGTTCTACGCGGGAGGCATCGCAGCATGTAAGCGTGAGCGGTGGGGGAGAGGAGGGCCCTGGCGTCGGCCAGGGCCCTCCGGGCGGGAGGCCTTGGCTGGTGCCACGGCCCGGGATATGACAGGTGACAGTGGTTGACCGTCACTTGCGGTGGTGCGCTTCAGTCGGGGGCGGGGCCTTCGGGTGTGGTGACCGGAGGGCTCAGCCTCGCCGGCTGTTCGCTTCCGGCTTGACGAGGATCGCGTCGCCGATGACGGGAGGCGTGTCCAGCGTGCCTTCGGTGTAGACCCGGCGGGCGATGCGCACCTCGACCTCGGCGTTCCACGGGACGCGGACGGTGATCGTCTTGCCCCAGGGGAGAAGGGCGTTCCACCAGCCGCAGGCGACGAGGATCAGCACGTCGTAAGCGCGCATGCACCTGCGGGGCATTCCGAGCGCCCAGATGGGGCCGTCGAGAGTGACGGCCACGTCCTCGCGCTTCTCGCCGATGATGCGCACGTCGACGAGTCCGCCCATGATGATGACAGGACGGTTACGCATCGCGACGGGCTCGTATTTCCAGGTAACTCGCATGGCGAGCTCCTCAATGTGTGTGGGTCTTTTGGTTGCGTGACGCGCGCGCCGGTACTCGCGAGCGTCGGTAACCACCGTCCCCGCCTTGACTCCGGCGGCAAGCGGTCGGGGGCGAGGATCGCGACCGATGCCGCCTTGCCGAGTTCCTACGGCTGGCAGGTGGGGCACCAGACCGTTCTGCGGCCGGAGAGGCGGCGGCTTTCCAGCGGCGTGCAGCAGCGGGGGCAGGTGGGGGCCGGGGTGTCTCGGGCTCCGGTCAGCCACGTTCTACGGGGTGGGACCCGTCCGGCCTTGGTGGAGTCGCGGAGGACGCGGCGCATCGTCCGGTGGAGGTCGGTGAGGTCGGAAGCCGTCAGGTCGCGGGCGGCGCGGAGGGGGTTGATGCGGGCTCGCCAGCAGATCTCGTCGGCCAGGAGGTTGCCCAGGCCCGCGATCGCCGTCTGGTCGGTGAGGGTCGTCTTGAGGCGGCCTCGGTGGACGCCGAGGACTGCGGCCAAGTCGTCGCGGGAGATGTTCAGGGCGTCCGGACCGAGGGGTGGGAGAGCCTCGTCGGCCTCCTCGCTGTTGGCGGCCAGGTGGACGCCCTGGAGTTTGCGCATGTCGCGGAAGCGGAGTTCGCCGTCGGGGAGTCTCCAGATGACGCGGTCGTGGCGGTGGCGCGGCTCGTCCGGGTGGTGCCAGGTGAGCGAGCCCGTCATGCCGAAGTGGAGCAGGACGACCGGGCCTTGCGCCGGGGCCAGCAGCCACTTGCCGTGACGGTGCGGTTCCTCGAAGCGGTGGCCGCGCAGCGCGGTGCTCAGGCGCCGGGCGGTGACTCCGCGCAGGACGCCGGGGTCGAGCACCGACACTGAGGCGATCGGCTCGTCGGTGTGCTCGGCGAGCACCCGGCGGAAGCCTTCGACGTCGGGAAGTTCCGGCATGGCGGGTCCCTACCCGCCATCAGGTCAGGTCTGCGGGACGACGTGCGGCGCGATGCTGGAGAGCTTCTCGCAGGTCTCCTCGTATTCGCGGTCGGGGGTCGAGGCGCTGACGATGCCCGCTCCGGCGCGCAGCCACGCCTGGCCGTTCTCGGCGTAGAGGGCGCGGAGGACGAGGGCGGAGTCCAGCCCGCCGTCGTGGGAGACGGTGACGACGGCGCCCGAGTACAGGCCGCGGCGCTCCTCCAGGCGGGTGATGGCCTCGATCGCCTCGGGTTTCGGGATGCCGGACGCGGTGACGCCGGGGAAGAGGGCGTCCAAGGCGTCCCAGGCGGTGCGGCCGGGGGAGAGGGTGCCGCTGACGCTGGAGCCCAGGTGCTGGACGCTGCCGCGCTCCTTCACCGTCATGAAGCCGGTCACGCGGACGGTCTCCTGGTCGCAGACCCGGTAGAGCTCTTCCTGGGACGTCCTGACCGAGACGGCGTGCTCGTAGATCTCCTTGGGGTCGGTCTCCAGGTCGTGGCGGGTGCGGGCGTCGTTGTCGGCGCCGAGGCCGAAGGCGCGGGTGCCGGCCAGGGGCTGGGTCATGACGTGCCCTGCGGAGTCGACGCTCGCGAGCACCTCGGGGCTGAACCCGGTGGCCTGGAATCCGCCCAGGTCGAGCAGGAACGAGCGGGCCGGGGTGTTGGCCTCGCGGCCGCGGACGTAGGTCGAGACGACGTCGACCGGGTGGGGGATGTCCAGGCGGCGCGACACGATGACCTTCTGGTAGCGGCCCGCGTGGATCTCGGCCACGGCCTCGGCGACGCGCTCACGGTAGGGGGCTCCGCCGGCGCTGACGTCGACGGGCGAAGGCTCGCCGACCGGGTGGCCGTTCGGCCTGGCCAGAAGCTTGGTGACCTGCTCTATGTCCGCTTCGTCTGCGCTGGTGACGGTGACGCGGCCGTTCTCGGCGCGCACCTCCGTGCGGGGGACGATCAGGTGGGCGAGCCGGCCGGAGGGGCGGGCCGCGGCGCACTCGAACGCGATCCAGCCGTAGGCGTTCCAGACGGGCAAGGGCGCGGCGGCGAACGTGTCGCGGAGGGCGTCGGCGGGGCGACCCGTCCAGGGGCGGGTGATGGGGGCCTGGCCCGGCCAGTGGGCGTGGACGGCGCCGGCGTCGAGGACGACCTCGGCGAGCATGCCTCCCGCGAACGTCCATGAGCCGGGCCGCTCGTAGACGACGTAGTCGCCGAACAGGCCCGATCCGGCCAGGCGGGCCATGAGGGCGAGCGGCGCCGAGGAATGCTCGACGACCAGCTCGGCGGGGTTCGCATCGGTGCGCAGACCAGTGGACAAGGCAGCTCCCTTTTCGCGGCCGGAAGGTCAAACTTAGGTAAGGCTAACCTTGCATGATTTTTATAGGCAAGGCTAACCTAACCCGCGGTGGCGAAGCCCGACGACGGAAGAGTTGAGCGTGGAGCAGACGACGGCGGCGCGGCGGCGCGAACTGATGCGGCGGATGATGGCCGAGGCCGGGCTGGGCGCGGACACCGCCCGGCTCGCCCCCCGGGGATCGGACGGACCGGCCCCCCTGTCCCACGCGCAGCAGAGCATGTGGCTGCACCACCGCGCCTTCCCGGACAGCCCCGCCTACAACGTCTGCCTGCTCGTCCGCATGTCCGGCCCGCTCGACGCCGGAGCACTCCGCGAGGCCCTGCGGGCGCTGGTCCGGCGCCACGCCGTCCTCCGCACCGTCTATGCGGAGGGCCCCGACCAGCGGGCGGTGCAGATCGTCACGGAGGACGACTCGCTCGACCTGCCGCCGGTCCGGTGCGCGGACGCCGGGGCGCGGGCGGCGGAGCTGGCGGCGCTCCCCTTCGACCTGCGGGCCGAGCGGCCGATCCGGCTGGAACTGCTGCGGCTCGGTGAACACGAGCACGCACTGGTGCTCGTGGTGCATCACATCGCCTGGGACGGCATGACCTGGGGTTCGCTCTCGCGCGACCTCTCCGCGCTCTACCGCGCGGCCGTCACCGGGGCCCCGGCCGGGCTGCCCTCGCTGGACGTCCAGTACGCCGACTACGCCGAGTGGGAGCAGGGCCGGCCCGTCGCCGAGGACGATCTCGCGTACTGGCGGGAACGCCTCGATCCGCCCCCGGCCCCGCTCGACCTGCCCGCGGACCGTCCGCGGAGCGCGGTCGTGTCCGAGCGCGGCGGACGGCGGGCGCGCCGCTTCGACGACGACGTGACCGAGGGCATGCGCAGGCTCGCCGCCGAGGAGAACCTCACCCCGTACATGGTGATGACGGCCGCGTACGCGGTCCTGCTGCACCGCTACACCGGCTCGGCGGACGTGGCGATCGGGTCGTCGGTGATGAACCGCGAGCACGCCGAGGTCGAGCGGCTCGTCGGAAACTTCGGCAACACGCTCGTGCTGCGCGCCGACCTGAGCGGGACGCCGACGTTCCGGGAGGCGCTGCGCCGGGTGGGCCGCACGGTCACCGAGGCCTTCGCGCACCAGGCGATGCCGTACGACAGGCTCGTCCAGGAGCTGAGGCCCGCGCGCGGACGGGGGCGCTCGGCGTTCTTCGACACGATGCTGCTGTTCCTCGCCCAGGAGATCGGCGAGCTGGACCTGCCCGGCATCGCGTCGAGCTGGACGCACGTCCACAACGGCACCACGCACTTCGACCTGTCGCTGGAGGCGTTCGTCCGGCCGCAGGGGATGACGGTCGAGGCGACGTTCCGGCGCGAGCTGTTCGACGACGAGCGCATCGACGCGCTGCTGGCCCACCTGGAGATGCTTCTCCGCGACGCGCTGGCGGACCCCGACCGGCCCATCGGCGCGCTGGAGGTCATGAGCGCGGACGAGCGCGCCCTGATCGGTGAGGCGAACGCCACCGGCCGCGCCCTGCCCGCGGCCGACGTCGTCGCCCTGTTCGAAGAGCAGGCGGCCCGTACTCCGGACGCCACGGCGATCGAGGCGGGCGACGCCGCCCTCACCTACGCCGGGCTGGACGAGCGGGCGTCCGCGCTGGCCGCCGAGCTGCGCGCCCGGGGCGCCGGGCCGGACAGCGTCGTCGCGCTCGCGCTGCCGCGCACGCCCGATCTCGTCGTCGCCCTCCTCGGGGTCCTGAAGGCGGGCGCCGCCTACCTGCCGCTGGACCTCGACCATCCCGCCGACCGGCTCGCCTACATGCTGGACGACGCCGGGCCGCTCTGCGCGATCGTCACCCACGACACCGCGCCGCTGCTCCCCGAAGCCACCGAACTCCTGGTGCTCGGCACCAATCTCCGCGACGGCGGAAACACCCGCACAGCGCCTCCGCGTCCGGACGACCTCGCCTACGTCATCTACACCTCCGGCTCCACCGGCCGCCCCAAGGGGGTGGCGATCCCGCACGGCGCGCTCACGAACTTCCTGCTCACCACCCGTGCTCGGCTGGGCTTCGGCACCGGCGACCGGCTCGTCGCCGTCACGACCGTCGCGTTCGACATCGCCGCCCTGGAGCTGTTCGTCCCGCTGATCAGCGGCGCGACGGTCGTCCTCGCCGGCCGCGACACGGTCCGCGACCCGGCCGCCCTCGCCGGGCTCCTGGCGGACGCGACCATCGTCCAGGGCACCCCGTCGCTGCTCGGCACGCTCGACCCGCAGGCGTTGAAGGGCCTGCGCGTCCTGGTCGGCGGTGAGGCGCTGCCGCAGGCCCTCGCCGCGTCGCTCGCGGAGTCGGCGTCGCTCGCGACCGACATGTACGGGCCGACCGAGGCGACGATCTGGGCGACGTCCGCGGACCTTCCCGCGGCCGGGATCGGCACCCCCTTCTGGAACACCCGCGCCCACATCCTGGACGCCGCCCTCCGCCCCGTCCCGCCGGGCGTCCCCGGCGAGCTGTACCTGGCGGGCGCGCAACTCGCCCGCGGCTACGTCGGGCGCCCCGACCTCACCGCGGAGCGCTTCGTAGCCGACCCGTCCGGCCCGCCCGGATCCCGCATGTACCGGACGGGCGACCTCGCGCGGCGCGCCCGCGACGGGTCCATCGAGTACCTCGGCCGCACCGACGACCAGGTGAAGATCCGCGGATTCCGGATCGAGCCCGCCGAGGCGCAGGCCGTGCTCGCCGCGCAGCCTGGTGTCGCACAGGCCGCGGTCGTCGTCCGCGAAGACCGCCCGGGCGATCCCCGGCTGGTCGGCTACTACGTCCCCGCCGAGGGACCGGACGAAGCAGCCCTGCGCGACGCGCTCGCCAAGGCGCTGCCCGAGTACATGGTGCCGTCCGCCCTGATCGCCCTGGAGGAACTGCCCCGCACGGTCAACGGCAAGCTCGACCGCGCCGCGCTGCCCGCGCCCGAGGCCGAGGTGTCGGGACGGGCGCCGCGCGACGCCCGCGAGGCCGCCCTCTGCGCGATCTTCGCCGAGTTGCTCGGCGTCGAGGGCGTCGGCATCGACGACGACTTCTTCGCGCTCGGCGGGCACTCGCTGCTGGCGGCGCGCCTCGCGGCCAGGGCCCGGACCGTCCTCGGCGCGGAGCCGTCGATCGCGGACGTGTTCGAGGCGCCGACCGTCGCCGCGCTCGCGCCCCGCCTGGTCGCGACCGGCGCCGTCCGCGTCCGCGACGTCGCGCGGCCCGAGATCGTGCCCGCGTCGGCGGCGCAGCGCGGCCTGTGGCTGGAGGAGCGGCTCCGCGGCCCGTCGGCGTCCTACGCGCTGCCGCTCGGGATCCGCCTGCACGGCCCGGTCGACGAGGACGCCCTCGACCGCGCGTTCGCCGATGTCGTGGCCCGCCACGAGGCGCTGCGCACGCTCCTCGTCGAGGGACCGGACGGCCTGCCCGTCCAGCGCGTCCTCGACCCGGACGTCCCCGTCGGCCTCGCCGTCGTCGACGCGCGGGACGAGACGCCGGAAGGGCGCGCGGCCATCGAGAAGGCCGCCACCGCGCACGTCTTCGACATCGGACGCGACCTCCCCGTCCGCGGCACCCTCGTCCGGACGGGCGACGCCGAATGGTCGCTGATCCTCCTCCTGCACCACGCCGCCGCGGACGAATGGTCGTTCACGCCGCTGCTGGCCGACCTCGCCCGCGCCTACGAGGCCCGCCGGGACGGACGGGCCCCCGGCTGGGAGCCGCTGCCCGTCCAGTACGCCGACTACGCGGCCTGGCAGCGCGAAGCGGCCCCCGGCACGGCGCCGCAGCTCGACTTCTGGGCGGACACGCTCTCCGGGCTGCCCGAGGAGACGGTCCTGCCGTTCGACCGGCCCCGCCCGGCCGAGGCGAGCCGCCGCGGCGGACTGGTGTCGTTCCGGCTTCCGGCGGAGGGGGCGCGGCGCCTCGCGCGCGACACCGGCGCCAGCGTGTTCATGGTGCTGCACGCCGCCGTCGTCGCGCTGCTCCAGCGGTCCGGCGCGGGCGACGACGTCGCCCTCGGCTCCCCGATCGCCGGGCGCGCCGACGAGGACCTCACCGACCTGGTCGGCGTCTTCGTCAACCCGCTGGTGCTGCGCACCGACCTGTCCGGCGATCCGACCTTCGCCGAGCTGCTCCGGCGCGTCCGGGCCGCCGACCTCGCCGCGTTCTCCCGCGCCGACGTCCCCTTCGAGCGGGTCGTCGAGCGGCTCGCGCCCGAACGCTCCCTCGCCCGCAGCCCCCTGTTCCAGGTGATGATCGTCCACCGGAGGCTGGAGGACGTGCGGCTCGCGCTGCCCGGCGTGCGCGCCGAGCCGTTCCTGCCGGAGACCGGCGGCGTGAAGTTCGACCTCGACCTGTACTTCGCGGAGGGCGACGACGAGGTCGAGGGGTTCGCCGCGTTCGCCGCCGACCTGTTCGACGCTTCGACCGTCGAGCGGCTGATGGACGACCTCGGCGCGCTGCTGGCCCAGGTCACCGCGGACCCCGGCCGGCGGCTGTCCACCCTCGGCGCGCCCGTCGAGCACCCCGACACCGCACGGGAGTTCCCGGTCCGGACGGTCGCCGGGCTCATCGAGGCGCAGGTGGAGCGGACCCCGCACAGGACCGCCGTGGTCTTCGGCGACGCCGCTCTCACCTACGCCGACCTCGACCGCCGCGCCGAGGCGCTCGCCGACCGCCTCGCCGCCGCCGGGGCGGGCCCCGAGCAGGTCGTGGCGCTCGCGCTGCCCCGCTCCGACGAGTTCGCCGTCGCCCTGTACGCGGTGCTCAAGACGGGGGCCGCCTACCTGCCGATCGACCTGTCGTACCCGCCCGCCCGCATCGCCGCGATGCTCGACGCCGTCCGGCCGCTGCTGGTGCTCGGACGCGACGAGCCGCCGCGGGACGCACCCCGCCGCGAACGCCCGGACGTCCACCCCGACCACACGTCCTACGTCGTCTTCACCTCCGGCTCCACCGGGACGCCCAAGGCCGTCGCCGGCACCCAGCGCGCCCTCGCCAACCGCCTCGCCTGGGGCGCCGGCCTCGCCGCGCCCGGCATCCGCGCCGCCAAGAGCTCGCCCGCGTTCATCGACGGGACGACCGAACTGCTCGGCGGCCTGGCCGCGGGCGACACGGTCGTCATCGCCGACGCCGAGACGGCCGCCGACGCCGTCGCGCTCGCCGACTTCGTCGACCGCCACGGCGTCGGCCTCGTCACGCTCGTCCCGAGCCTGCTGGCGGTCCTCGCGGACAACGGCCTGCCGCCCTCGGTCACCACCTGGATCAGCAGCGGCGAGGCGCTCCCCGGCGCGCTCGCCGACCAGGTCCCGGGACGGCTGGTCAACCTGTACGGATGCTCGGAGGCCGCCGGGGACAGCCTCATCGCCGAGGCGGGCGGGCTGCGGCCCATCGCCAACACCCGCGCTCACGTCCTGGACGCCGCGCTCCGCGAAGTGCCCGTCGGGGAGCTGTACCTCGCGGGCGACGGCCTGGCGCGCGGATACCTCGGCGACCCCGCGCGCACGGCCGAGCGCTTCGTCGCGAACCCGTTCGGCCCGCCCGGCTCCCGCCTCTACCGCACCGGGGACCGCGTCCGGCGCCGCCCGGACGGCGGGCTGGACTTCCTCGGCCGCGCCGACGAGCAGCTCAAGATCCGCGGCTTCCGGATCGAGCCGGGGGAGGTGGAGTCCGCGCTCGCCGCCCGGCCCGGGGTGCGGCGCGCCGCCGTCGCCGCGCACGGATCCCGCCTCGTCGGCTACGTCACGGGCGACGTCGAACCGGAGGCGCTCGACACCGCGCTGCGAGCGCTGCTGCCCGACTATCTCGTCCCCGCCGAACTGGTCGTCCTGGACGAGCTCCCCCTCAACCCGAACGGGAAGGTCGACCGGCGCGCCCTTCCCGACCCCGGACGCCCGGCGGGCGGGCGGGCCCCGGCCGGCGAGCCCGAACGCGTCCTCGCCCGCCTCGCCGCGACCGTCCTCGGCCGCGACTCCGTGGGCGCCGACGACGACTTCTTCCGCACCGGAGGCGACAGCATCAGCGCGGCGCTCCTCGTCGCCCGCGCACGCCGCGCCGGCCTGTCGTTCACCGTCCGGGACGTCTTCCGGCTGCGGACCGTCGAGGCCCTCGCCCGGGCCGCCGCGCCCGCCGAGGACGGGGAGGCCGCCCGAACGGCGGACCCGGCCGGTGGGCTTCCGCTCTCGCCGCTCCAGGAGGGCCTGCTCTACCACCTGATGCTGGCCGGTGAGGACCGCGACATCTACGTCCAGCAGGCCGTGGTGACGCTGTCCGGCCCGGTCGACCCCGAGCGGATGGCGCGGGCGGTGCGCGCCACGCTGGAGAAGTTCCCGAATCTCCGCGCCGGGTTCCGGACCGACGGCGACCGCGCGGTCCAGTTCGTCCCGGACGACTTCGAGACCCCGTGGACGCACGCCGACGTGGCCCCGCAGGACCTGGAGGCGTTCGTCGACGCCCAGCGCGCCGCGCCGTTCGACCCCGCCGCGCCGCCGCTGATCCGGTTCGCCCTCGCCCGCCTGGCCGAGGACGACCACCGGCTGGTCCTCACCTCCGAGCTGATCCTGCTGGACGGCTGGTCCGGCGGCCTGCTCGTCACCTCGCTGCTCGGCGCCTACACCGACGCCGCCGCCGAGGCCCGCCGCCCCGTCCCGCCCTTCCGCGCGTTCCTCGACTGGGTGAACGGCCGCGACAGGACCGCCGCCGCGGACGCCTGGCGCCGCGCGCTCGACGGCTTCGACGAGCCCGCCCTCGTCCGGCCGGGCCTGGTCGACGCGCCCGCCGACCTCGCGGGCGCCGGAGAGGTGCACCGCGCGCTGCCCGCCGGCCTCGCCGAGCGCCTGGACGAGGTCGCACGGGAGCGGGGCGTCACGCCCGGAACCCTCTTCCAGAGCGCGTGGGGCCTGGTCCTCATGGGCCTGACCGGACGCGACGACGTCGTCTTCGGCGCCTCGGTCTCCGGACGCCACCCCGACGTGGACGGCGTCGAGTCGATGGTCGGCCTGCTGTTCAACACCGTCCCCGTCCGCGTGCAGGCGGGCCCGGCGGATGCCCTCGCCACCGTGCTCGACCGGGTCCAGACCGCGCAGTCCGAGCTGTTCGACCACTCCTTCGTCGCGCTGGCCGACGTCCAGCGCGCCACCGGCCTCGGCACCCTCTTCGACACGCTGTTCGTCTTCCAGAACTTCCCGGGCATGCCGACCGACCGCGCCTTCGGCCCGGACGGCGACCTGCGGGTCCTCGGGCGCGAGGTCCGCGACGCCACCCACTACCCGATCACCATGGTCGTCGAGCCGGACGCCGGTCTGCGCGTCATGTACCGGGGCGACGCGTTCACCGAGGAGGAGGCCGGACGCGTCACCGACCGCTACGTCCAGGTCCTGAGCCGGCTCGCCGAAGCGCCCGAGACCTCGTGCCACCGGCTCGACCTCCTCCTCCCGCAGGAGCACGACCGGCTCCGGCGCGGGTGGGACGAGGCGCGGCACCCCGTGCCCGAGCTGACGGTCGCGGAACTGCTCGCCGAGCGCGCGGCCGAGCGGCCCGGCGACCCCGCGCTCGTGTCCCTCCCGGACGTCCGCCTCACCTACGGCGAGCTGAACGCCGAGGTGAACCGGCTCGCGCGGCTCCTGCTGGCCAACGGCGCCGGTCCCGAGAAGGTCGTCGCGCTCGCCCTGCCGCGCTCGGCGCGGATGGTCGTCGCCCTGTTCGCCGTCCTGCGAACGGGCGCCGCCTACCTGCCGCTGGAACTCGACTACCCGGCCGACCGGCTCGACTACATGCTCCGGGACGCGGCGCCGGTCTGCCTCGTCTCGCACCGCGACATCGCCGCCGGACTCGCCCACTCCGGGGCCACCCTCGCGCTGGACGACCCGGCGACCGCCCAGGCCCTCGCCGCACAGCCCGGCCACGACCTGGAACCGGACGAGGTCCCCGGCTTCGCGCCCGGCACGCCCCGCAGGCTCGACCACCCCGCCTACGTCATCTACACGTCGGGCTCCACCGGGCGGCCCAAGGGCGTGGTGACGCCCTACCGCGGCCTCACCAACATGCAGTTCAACCACCGCGCGAACATCTTCGACCCGGTGGTCGCGTCGGCGGGGCGCCGCCTCCGCATCGCCCACACCGTCTCCTTCTCCTTCGACATGTCGTGGGAGGAGCTGCTCTGGCTCATCGAAGGCCACGAGGTGCACGTCTGCGACGAGGACCTCCGCCGCGACGCCCAGGCCCTCACCGCCTACCTGCGGCAACACGAGATCGACGTCATCAACGTGACGCCGACCTACGCCCAGCAGCTCCTGGAAGAGGGACTCCTCGACGGCGGGCACCGGCCGCCCCTCGTCCTCCTCGGCGGCGAGGCCGTCCCGGCGTCGGTGTGGGAGCGGCTCGCGCGCGCCGACGGCGTCCTCGGCTACAACCTCTACGGCCCGACCGAGTACACGATCAACACCCTCGGCGGCGGGACCGGGGACAGCGCGACACCGACCGTCGGCAAGCCGATCTGGAACACCCGCGGGTACGTCCTGGACGCCTGGCTGCGGCCCGTCCCGCCGGGCGCGCCCGGCGAGCTCTACATCGCGGGCGCCGGGCTGGCGCGCGGCTACCTCGGCCGCGCCGACCTGACCGCCGAGCGCTTCGTCGCCGACCCGGCCGGCCCGCCCGGATCCCGCATGTACCGGACGGGCGACCTCGTGCGCGTCCGCGACGACGGGAACATCGACTTCCTCGGCCGCACCGACGACCAGGTGAAGATCCGCGGCTACCGGGTCGAGCCGGCGGAGATCGAGACCGCGCTCGCCGCCGAGCCCGGCGTCGGCCAGGCCGCCGTCGTCGCGGCCGAGACGGACGTCCCCGGTGTGAAGCGCCTCGTCGGCTACGTCGTCCCGGACGGCTCCCGCGACGGCGCCGCCGAAGAGCAGCTCGCCGAGTGGCGGCAGATCTACGACACCGAGTACACCGAGGTCGGCACGGTCGTGCACGCCGAGGAGTTCGCGGGCTGGGACAGCAGCTACGACGGCGCCCCCATCCCGCTGGACGACATGCGCGAGTGGCGCGAGACCACCGTCGAGCGCATCCGCGCGCTCGGCCCCCGCCGCGTCCTGGAGATAGGCGTCGGCGCCGGCCTCCTCCTCACCCGCCTCGCGCCCGGCAGCGAGGAGTACTGGGGCACCGACTTCTCCGAGCCGGTCATCGCCAAGCTCCGCGCGGACCTCGGCGGCGGCGCCGCTGAGCCCGCGTCCCGGGACTGGCGGGCCGTCCGCCCCGGTTCGCCCGTCCGTCTCAGCTGCCGGCCCGCCCACGACACCGGCGGCCTGCCCGAAGGGCACTTCGACACCATCGTGATCAACTCGGTGGTGCAGTACTTCCCCGGCGCCGCCTACCTGGAGGACGTCGTCGCCAAGGCGATGCGCCTGCTCGCCCCGGGCGGCGCGCTCTTCGTCGGGGACGTCCGCGACCTGCGCACGGTCCGTTGCCTGCACGCCGCGGTCCAGCTCGGACGCGGCGGCGGCGATCTGGACGCGATCGAGCGCGCCGTCCGCCTGGAGAAGGAACTCCTCCTCGACCCGGCGTTCTTCGCCGCGCTGGACGGCCCGGCCCGCGTGGACGTCCTCGTCAAGCGCGGCGCCCACCACAACGAACTGACCCGCCACCGCTACGACGTCGTCCTGCACAAGGACGCGGCCCCGGCTCCGCCGACCCCGGCCGTCGACTGGACCACCCTCGACGACCTCCGCGACAGGCCCGCGGGGCCGCTGCGGGTCCGGGGCATCCCCGACCCGAGGTCGTCAGGCGAGGTCGCGGCGCTGCGGGCGCTGCGCGAAGGGGCCTCGGCGGACGAGGCGCGCGCGGCGCTGGCCTCGGCCCCGGAGGGGATCGAACCCGAGACGCTGCACGCGCTGTTCCCGGACGTCGTGCTCACGCCGTCCGACCGGCCCGGCCGCTACGACGCCGTGTTCGGCGGGGGAGCGGCGTGCCCGCCCGCCGAGCCGGGACGCGCGCCCGCCTCGTACGCGAACGATCCGGTCGCCGCGCGCGACCACGGCGTGCTGGCCGCGCGGGTCCGCGAGAGCCTCAAGGCGCGCCTGCCCGGATACATGGTGCCGAGCGCGATCATGACGCTGGACGCGCTGCCGCTCACGGTGAACGGCAAGCTCGACCGGCGCGCCCTGCCCGATCCCGGGCGGGACGGCGCGCGCCGCACGGGCCGGGCGCCGCGCACGCCCGTCGAGCGCCTGCTGTGCACGCTGTTCGCCGAGGTCCTGGACGCGCCCGGCGCCGGGATCGACGACGACTTCTTCGACCTCGGCGGCCACTCGCTGCTCGCGACGAGGCTCGTCGGCAGGGCGCGGGCGGTGCTCGGCGCCGAGCTCGCCATCCGCGACCTGTTCGAGGCGCCGACCGTCGCGGAACTGGCCGGGCGGCTGCACCGCGGCGCCGAGGCGCGGGCCCGGCCCGTCCTGGAACCGCGGGAGCGGCCCGAGCGCGTGCCGCTGTCGTCCGCCCAGCGGCGCCTGTGGATGCTCGACCAGATGCTCCGCGAGGACGACGGGCCCCGCGACGCCTACCATCTGCCGCTCGCGGTCCGCCTCCGGGGCGACCTCGACCTCGCGGCCCTGGAGGCGGCGATCGGCGACGTCACCGCCCGCCACGAGAGCCTCCGGACGGTCTTCGCCGAGCACGGAGGGGTGCCCTGCCAGCGGATCCTCGGCGCGGACGAGGCGCGGCCCGTCCTGGAGACGGCGACCTGCGCGCCCGAGGACGTCATCGCCCGACCGTTCGACCTCGCCGAGCAGATCCCCCTGCGGGTCGCGGTCTTCCCGGAGGGCGAGCGGGAGCACCTGCTGCTCGCCGTCTTCCACCACATCGCGTTCGACGAATGGTCGTTCGGGCCGTTCGCCCGCGACGTGGCGGAGGCGTACGCGGCGCGGCTTGAAGGCAAGGAGCCGGTCTGGGAGCCGCCGCCCGTCCAGTACGCCGACCACGCCCTGTGGCAGCGGGAGCTGCTCGGCGACCCGTCCGACCCCGGCAGCGTCCACGCCCGGCAGCTCGACCACTGGGCGCGGGCCCTGGCGGACCTGCCCGAGGAGATCCCGCTGCCGGTGGACCGGCCGCGCCCCGGCACCGTCGGGCAGCGCGGCGGCACCCTGACCGCAGACCTCCCGCCCGGCCTCACCGGCCGGCTCGGGCGCGTCGCCCGGGACGCGAACGCCAGCATGTTCATGGTCTGCCAGGCCGCCGTGGCCGCGCTGCTGCACCGCACGGGCGCGGGCGACGACATCCCCCTCGGCAGCCCCGTCGCGGGACGCACCGAGGAGGCCGCGCGGGACCTCGTCGGCTTCTTCGTGAACACCCTCGTCCTGCGCGCCGACGTGTCCGGCGACCCGGCGTTCGCGGAGCTGCTCGCCCGCGTCCGGGAGGCCGTCCTCGCCGGGCTCGCCCACCAGGACCTGCCGTTCGAGGCGGTCGTGGAGGCGCTGCGCCCGCGCCGCGTGCCGGGCCGCAACCCGCTGTTCCAGGTGATGGTCGGCTACGAGAACCAGGGTGTCGGCGACGTGCGGTTCCCCGGCCTGGAGCAGCGGGAGGCGCTGTTCGGGCCGGGCGCCGCGAAGTTCGACCTGGACTTCATCTTCCGGGAGGGCCCTGACGGGCTCCGGCTCGTCGTCGACTACTCCGCCGACCTGTTCGACCGCGCCACGGTCGCCGCGCTGGCGGACGGCCTGATCGCGCTGCTCGCGGCCGTCGCCGACGATCCCGGCGTCAGGGTCGGCGCGCTGCCGGCCGTCCTGACCGCCCGCGCCGTGACCGCCGAGGCGCCCCCGGAGGCGGCGCGCCGGGACGACGACCGGGAGGCGGCCCTGTGCCGGATCTTCGCCGAGGAGCTCGGGGTCCCCGAGGTCGGCCCGGACGACGACTTCTTCGACCTCGGCGGGCACTCGCTGCTCGCGATGAGGCTGGTGCGGCGCGTCCGGCGGGAGCCCGGCTGCGCGGACCTGAGGATCTCGACCCTGATGGCCGCGCCCACCGTGGCGGGCCTGCTCGCCCGGCTCACGCCCGCGGGCGGGAGCGCGACGGCCGGCAGTAGTGGAACTGCACTGCGGGAGTGAGGCGGCTCATACCCGTCCGGGCATTGCTTAGTTAGGTAAGGCTAACCTAATATCCCTGATCAACACTTTGATCAACACTCCCTGGCTTCCGCCCCCAACCATGGAAGGTCCGCTATGCGCACCACGATGCGGCGCCTGACCGCCGCCGCCGCGCTCGTCCTGGGACTCGCCGCGACCGCCGCCTGCGGCGACGACGAGCCGGCCGGCGCCTCCGGCGGCTCCGGCGGCGCGGCCGGGGCGTTCCCGGTCACCGTCGCCCACAAGCTCGGCTCCGCGACGGTGAAGTCCGCGCCGAAGCGGATCGTCGCGCTCGGCGAGGTCGACCAGGACGCGCTGCTCGCCCTCGGCGTCACCCCCGTCGGCATGGCCGAGCTCACCGGCGTCCAGCCCGACGGCCTGACCCCCTGGAGCGCGCCGAAGCTCACCGGGGGCAGGCCGAAGCTGCTCAAGGCGGGCGAGGCGGGCTTCAACCTGGAGGAGGTCGCCGCGCTGCGGCCCGACCTGATCCTCGCCGCCGGCGACTTCGCCATCGACAAGGAGTACGACAAGCTCTCCAAGCTCGCGCCGACGCTCGCCTACCAGAACGGCCCCGCCGAAGACTCCTGGCAGCAGATCACCCAGCAGGTCGCCGCCGCGATCGGCCGCCCCGAGGACGGCCGCGAACTCGTCGCCGACGTCGAGACGAAGATCGCGGGGGTGAAGGCGAAACACCCCGGGCTGGCCGGCAAGGAGTTCGCGTTCACCAGCGTCTTCCCCAACGGCAACATCGGCGTGATGAAGTCCGGCGACGACACGAGCGTGAAGCTGCTCCAGCAGTTCGGCATGACGCTCCCCGAGTCGCTGAGGAAGCTGCCCGGCGACGGGTTCGCCGCCGAGCTGAGCATGGAGAAGGTCTCCGTCCTGGACGTGGACGTCCTGCTCAGCCACTACAACGACGACCCCGCCACGCAGAAGAAGATCGAGGGCAACAAGCTGTTCGCCGGCCTCGGCGCCGTCAGGCGCGGCTCCTACGTGGCGCTGGACCTGAAGTCGTTCTGGCCGCTGCGCACCCCCACCCCGCTCGCCGTCCCCTACGTGATCGACCAGGTCGTCCCGCAGATCGCCAAGGCCGCGAGCGCGGCCGGGCCCGCCTGATGCCGGAGGAGCGCATGCACACCCCCGTCCGCGACGTCGTCGGCATCGGGTTCGGCCCGTCCAACCTGGCGCTCGCCGTCGCGCTGGAGGAGGAGCACGGCGGCGCGGACGCGGTGTTCTTCGAGAAGCAGCCCGGGTTCGGCTGGCACCGCGGCATGCTGATCGACGGCGCCACCATGCAGGTCCACTTCCTCAAGGACCTGGCGTCGCTGCGGAACCCCGCGAGCCCGTACTCGTTCCTGGCCTACCTGCACGCCCGGGGCCGCCTGGTCGACTTCGTCAACCACAAGACGATGTTCCCGACGCGGCTGGAGTTCCATGACTACCTCGAATGGGCCGCCGCCGCGTTCGAGGACCGCGTCCGCTACGGGACGGAGGTCGTCGCGCTCCGCCCGCACGACGACGAGGTCCTGGAGGTCGTCGTCCGCCGCGGCGACGAACTGGAGACGCACCTCACCCGCAACGTCGTGATCGGCGCGGGGCTCGAACCCGTCCTGCCGGAGGGCGTCCAGGCGGGGGAGAGGATCTGGCACACCGAGGACCTGCTCACCCGGCTCGCCGAGCGCGGCGACTGGGACCCGCGCCGCATCGTCGTGGTCGGCGCCGGGCAGAGCGCCGCCGAGGCCGTCGAGTACCTGCACCGCACGTTCACCGGCGCCGAGGTGTGCGCGGTCTTCGCGCGGTACGGGTACTCGCCCGCCGACGACAGCGCGTTCGCCAACCGCATCTTCGACCCCGAGGCCGTCGACCACTACTACGCCGCGCCCGGCGACGTGAAGCGCATGCTGTTCGAGTACTCGCGCAACACCAACTACTCCGTGGTGGACCTCGACCTCATCGACGAGCTGTACCGGCGCGCCTACGCCGAGAAGGTCGCGGGCGCCGAGCGGCTGCGCATCCTCAACGTCTCCCGCGTCCTGGACGTCGCCGACGGCGGCTCCGGCGGGACGCGCGTCCGGGTCGCGTTCCTGCCGACCGGCGAGGTCGCCGACCTGGACGCCGACGCCGTCGTCTACGCCACCGGGTACCGCGAACGCGACCCGTTCGACCTGCTCGGCGAGGCGGGCGCGCACTGCCGCACCGGCCCGGACGGGCGCCCGGTCGTCGAGCGCGACTACCGCATCGCCACCGAGCCCGGCCCCGAATGGGGCGTCTACCTGCAGGGGGCGACCGAGCACAGCCACGGGATCGCCTCCTCGCTGCTGTCCATGACCGCCGTGCGCACCGGGGAGATCGTGCGGTCCATGGCGCGGCGGTCCGCCCGCGTCACCCCCGGCGTCTAGAGGAAGGGAAGAGCATGACGACCAACCCGTTCGACGACCCCGACGGCACGTTCCTGGTCCTCGCCAACGCCGAGGGCCAGCACTCCCTGTGGCCGGCGTTCGCCGACGTCCCCGCCGGCTGGACGGCGGTCCACGGCCCCGAGTCCCGGTCCGGCTGCATCGGGTACGTCATGGACAACTGGAAGGACATCCGCCCGCGGAGCCTGGCCGCCGAGACGCCCTGACCCGCCGGCGGTCACGCCCGCTCGGCCCTGGCCGCCTCCTCGAAGGCGGCCATGCGGGGCAGGACGTTGCCGAGCGGCGGGACCACCTCCGGCAGGGCCGCCATCATGACGGCGGGGGGCGGCAGCCAGCCGTCCTCCCGGATGCCCTGGACGATGAGGCGCTCGGCCTCGGCGCGGTCGCCGTGCTCCACCAGGTGGGCGATGACGCCCTCGAACGCCTCCCGGCGGCGGGCGGGCGACCGGATCTGGGCGACCATCCGCTCGGCCTCCGGCAGCCGTCCCGCCGCCGCGGTGGCCAGCGCGATGTCCCGCAGGATCGGGCTCTGCCGGTGGTAGTGCTGCGGTTCCTCCTCCAGGATGCTCCGGGCATGCTCGGGCAGTCCCGCCCGCAGCGCGGCGGCGGCGACGCCGGCGAAGGTCGCGCCGCGGACCTTGGGATCGCGCACGCCGCGGGCGATCCGCAGCGCCCCCTCGATGAGCCGGACGGCGCGGCCGGTGTCGCCCAGGGCCGCGGCCCGCTCCGCGACGGCCGTCATGGTGGACCAGGCGGGGAACGGCAGCCGCGACGCCCGCATGATCTCCGTCACCCGCTCCGCCTCGTCCAGCAGCCCGAGCTGCGCGGCGGCGCCGGCGATGTGCGACAGGGCCCGCTGGTGGCGCTGCTCGTCCACGTAGGTGGCGGCGAGCTGCTCGGCCTCGCGCAGCAGGCGCCGCGCGCGCCCGGCGTCGCCGATCGTGTCGGCGAGCAGGGCCAGTTCCACGAGCCCGCGGCACCGCGGCTCGGCATTGGTGATCGCGATGGTCCGGACGGCCGTCTCGGCGTCGTCCATCGTCCTGCCCGCCAGGTTCGCGTTGCCCGTGGCCGCGACGGCGGCGGCCAGGGAGCCGATCAGCTCGCCGCGGATCCGCATGTTGCGCACCCCGCGCGCCTCGCGGACGACCCGGCGGCGCAGGGCCCGCAGCCGCTCGTTGCTCGCCCGGCAGACCGCCAGCAGGGCCTCCACCCGCAGCCGCGGATCGGCCAGGCCGGTCGCGAGCCGCTCCGCCAGCTCCAGGTCGCCGATCTCCACGGCCGCCGCCGCCAGCTCGGTCGCCACGCCCTCGCTGGAGTCGGCGTCGAACCCGGCGAGCCGCTTCTCCGCCTCGGCCAGCAGCCGCCCCGCCGCGGCGGCGTTCCCGAAGCCGTGGGCGGCGCGCGCGACCTCGGTCAGCGCGGACAGCCTCATGGCCGGATCCGAGACGAGCGCGACCAGCCGCCGCGCCGCGTCCAGGTCGGTGACCCGGGCCGCGGCCGCCGCCAGCTCCGTCGCGACGGCGTCGCGGGAGTCGTCGTCCATGTCGCCGAGCAGCTCCTCGGCGGCGCTCAGGAACCGCGCCACGCGGGGGTAGGCCCCCGCGCCGTAGGCGGTCTCGGCGAGTTCGGCCAGCGCCGAGGCCTGCCGCCGGGGGCTGTCGACGACGGCGGCGATCCGTTCCGCCTCCCCGTAGCGGCCCCGCCGTGCCGCCGCCACGGCGGCGGCCGTGATCTCGAACCGGGTCAGGTGCCGCACCGAGCCCGCGGGCGCGAGCTGCTCGGCCGCCAGGAGGTAGGAGACGGCCTGGTCGCGGTCGCCCCGGGCCGCGACGATCCGGGCGAGCCGGGCCAGGCCGGTGGCCCGGCGGAAGCCGTTCCGGACCCGGCCGACCAGGTCTTCGGCGTCGCCGATCCGGCCGGCCTCGGCCAGTTCCTCGGCGGCGTTGACGCTCGCGAACAGCTGCTTGCGGGTGCGGCTCATGCCCGCCAGCGCGCGGTGGACGACCTCCAGGCGGCCGTCCCGCGCGGCCCGCTCCGCGATCGTCCCGAGCAGGGTGTTGCGCTCGTGCACGTCGACGACGAAGACCGCCGCGCGCACGGCCGCCCCCGTGAGGCCGAGCTCGGCGGCGATCCTCGCCGTCTCCGCCGGCAGGTCCTGCTGGGAGGGGAGGCGCAGCGCCGCGTCGATGCCCGCCTCCAGCACGCCGGAGGCACCCTGGAGCTCGGCGACATGAGACTTGATCAGCAGGTTGACCGCCCGCGCCGCCTTGGGGGACGTCCCCTCGGCCACGGTCAGCGCGAGGGTCAGCAGGCCGCGCGCCGATTCCAGGTCGCCCTCCGCCGCGGCGCCGGGGGCCGCCTCGACCAGAGGCGCCCACTGCCGCCGCGGCTGGATCCCGGCGAGGTCGGAGGCCGTCCTCATCAGCCGGACCGCGGTGTCCGGGTCGCCGGCGTCGAGGGCGCCGACCGCGGTGCGGGCCGCGCCGAGCGCCCGGCGATGGCCTTCCAGCAGCACCAGGAGCCTCTCGGCCTCGTCGAGCAGCCCCGCCTCCACGACGGAGGTGAGCAGCTCCCCGAGGGCCGCCTGGCGGGACGCGCCGCCCTTGGCCGTGACCGTCTCGATCGCGGTCGCGAGCACCGCCCGCGCGGCGGCCCGCTCGCCGCGCAGCGCCCGCGCCCGCAGGATGCCGCCGAGCGCCCGGGAGAGCGCACGCGCCCCGTTGACCGACGTCCCCGCCAGCTCCAGCGCCGCCGCGAACTCGCCCCGGTCGGCCAGCAGCCGCACGAGCTCGGCGAACGTGTCCCACCGCAGGTCGTCGGGCCCCAGGAGCCCCGCGAGGCGCTCGGCGTCCTCCCGCAGACCCTGCTCGGCGGCGGCGCGGGCGGCGGCCGCGATGATCGGCCACTGGTACTTGCGGTCGGCGAACGACCGGGCGATCCGCTCCACCGAGTCGCACAGCCCGGCGCGGGCGGCGCCGCAGGCCATGTCCGTCATCAGCTCCCGGCGCCGGTGCCGGGACGGCACCACGGAGGTGAAAAGCCGGGTGGCCTCGTCCAGGAGGGTCTCGGCGCGGGTGAAGCCGGGGCCGAGGGCCAGCGCGATCCGAACCAGGGTCCGGGCCCTGCGCACCCCGCTCAGGATGCCGCCCGCCAGCAGCTCCGCCTCCTGGAGCCACAGCGCCGCCTCGGTCTCGGCGCCCGCCCGGCCCGCCGCCTCCGCCATGGAGACCAGGATGTTGGCCTTGATCGAGGCGACGGTGATGTCGCGGGCCATCCGCTCGGCGCGCTCCAGCTCGCCGAGCTCGGTCCAGGCCACCGCGATGACCTCGGGGTGGACGCGGACGGGCAGGCGCAGCTGGTCGCGCCACAGGGCCAGCACGTAGACCACGGCGAGGTCGGGCGAGTCCGCCGCGAGGAGCAACCGGATCGAGTCGGTCAGCGTCAGCACGGCCGGCTCCACCGTCCCCGTCCGCTCCAGCAGGCGGCTCCAGCGGTCGGGCTCGTTGAGCCGCAGCAGGCGCTCCAGGTCCCCGTCGTCGGCCAGCGCCTGCGGGAACCGGTCCAGGAGGTACAGGGGGGTGTCGGCGGGCCAGCCGCCGGCCCGGTAGGTCTCGGCCCAGTCGAGCACCCGCGCCCAGAAGCCCGCCATCGCCTCGGCGCCGAGGCGCTCGGTGGTGGTCTCCCGGATCAGGTCGTGGGCGAAGGAGTAGCGGCCCCCGCCGTCGTCCTCCCGGCGCTCGACCAGGCGGGCGATGGTCTGCTCGACCAGTTCCCGGACGTCGTAGAGGTCCAGGCCGGTGAGCCGGGCGATGTCCTCGTCGGCCAGCCCGCCGCCGGACGCCGCCAGCAGCCCGAGCACCTCGCGGCTCGTCCGCTCGCGAAGGTGCTGCTGCAGGTCGCGCTCGGCGGCGTTGCGCGAGGCCCGCGAGGCCTCGTTCGCGGCGAGCGTGCGGCGCTCGCACCCGCGCAGCGGATGGCCGTCCGGAACGTCGGCGGGCACCTCGGGGAAGTGCCTGCTGGTCACCAGCACATGGCTGCCGGGCGGCACGTACTCGGGGAGCTGGGCCGCGATGCTGCTCTCGCGGTGCCGCACGTGGTCGTCCTCGTCGAGCCCGTCCACGATGAGCATGAGATGGCGGCCGTCGGCGGTGACCCGCTCGACCGCGCGCTGCCACAGGTCGTCCAGGTCGAACGCGGTCGGCACGACGCCGGGTGTCGGCGTCTCGCCGACCAGCGGGGCCAGCTGGTCGGCCAGCGCGGCCCGGTAGTCGGCCAGCCGCGACCCGGCCGACCGGGACACGAAGAACGCGACCGTGACGACGTCGGGGGCGGGGTCCCCGGCGAAGGCGGCGGCGAGCGTCGTCTTGCCGGCCCACGGCTCGCCCACCAGCCACAGGTAGGGCGTGCCGCTCGTGGCGAACTCCTGGAGCCGGCCGAGCTCGGCGTCCCGGTCGGCGGGGTCGGGGCAGCGGGCCCGCAGCTTGGTGATGGTCGACCAGTACCGGGACCGGCGCAGGGGCGCCGACGGCCCCGCGTGCCCCGGGTCCAGCCGCACGCCCGCGCCGTCGAGGAGCGCGTTCAGCCTCTCCCGGCTCGGCGGGGGCTCGACGAACTCGCCGGCGGTCCGCGGCCGGTGCGGTCCGGCGGCGCTGAAGACGCGGGAGGCGGTCAGCGGCCCGTCGGGCTCGGCCCAGCGCACGACCCCGACCAGCTTGCCGCCGACCAGGACGGGGCCGCCGGACAGGCCCCGGTAGCGGCGGCCCGCGCGCAGCGGGGCGTCGTCGCGGTGCAGGTCGAGCAGCCCCGTCTTGACGTTGGCGCCGAGGAGGACGTCGCCGTCCACCTGGTCGACGTCGCGGACGCCGCCGAACTCGCTCTCGCGGTCGTGGGAGGCGGGGAACCCCCACGAGACGAACCGGGCGCGCCCGGTGCTCCAGGGGTCGACGTCCGCCAGCACCGCGGGGGCCACCGCGGGCAGCGAGCCGTCCGCCACCCGCAGCAGCGCCAGGTCGACCTCGGCGCCCTCGGCGGTCCAGACCCGCTCGGCGGCGACGGAGACCGATTCGTCCGGCGTGGCGAGCCGGACCGTCACCGGCCCGGTGGCGGCCACCACGTGCCGGCAGGTGAGCACCAGGCCCGCGGAGATCCGGTAGCCGGTGCCGTAGCCCTCCTCGCCCTCCCCGACGAGCACCTCGACGGTGCGCCAGCGTGGTTCGTCAGGGATCACCGGCCGGGCTTGCGGAGCCGGTCACCCACCTCGATCGGCTTGCCGTCGACATGCGGATTGAGCGTGACCGCCACCCGGTGCGTGGTGGTCTGTGCGAGCTTGCCCGAGGCGCCGACCTCGACCACCCAGACCTTCACCTTGCCGTTGGCGCCGCCCTCCCGGACCACGGCGACCTCGAACTCGACCTCGACCGGCCCCACGCTGAAGCGGATCTCCTCCTCGGCGCCCTCAAGCTGAGCCCGCGCCAGGTCGTCGCGGATCGCTTTGACTGCCTCTGCCAAGCCGATTTCCTGCATTGCTCCCCATTACTCGTAAGTGGGGAGAGTTTAGCGCTTTGTGGCGGCGCGACTTGAATTGAACGGAGGTCAGGTCTTCGGAAGGGACGGCCTGCCCGCGAAGAACCTGGCCATGAGCTCGCTGGCGTAATCCGGCCATTCGTGGCCGCCGCGCTGCCTGGTGCACAGCGCGACGACGACGGGGCCCGGGCCCGTGCCGACGCAGTCGTCCGGCCCGTCCGGCACCGGCCGGGAGAGCGCGGGCAGCTTGTCCACCCATCTCCAGAACTCCATGAGGAACTTGACGGGGATGAAGGGGAAATGGACGTCCGCGTCCATGTTCCCGCCGCCGTCATAGGGGACGGACGGGTCCCACGTCCCGTGGAAGGCCAGCACCGACACCGGCTTCCCGGGCGTGCAGCCGATCGCGAGCGCGCCGGACACCACGGCGATCCCGGCGATCCTGTCCGACCGTTCGCACGCGTACCGGTACGCCATGCCGCCGCCGTTGGAGAAACCGGTCACGAAGACGCGGCGGGGGTCGGCGACGCCCTGCCGCACCAGCGTGTCGATGAGCTTGTCGAGGAACGCGACGTCGTCGACGCCGGTCCAGCGGGCGAACCAGCAGCAGGCCCCGGCGTTCCAGGTGCCGAGGAGCCCGTCGGGGTAGGCGACGGCGTAGCCGTGGCGGTCGGCGACCCCGTCGAGCCCGCTCTGCCTGCGGACGTACTCGGCGTCGTTCAGGCCGCCGTGCAGCGCGACGATGAGCGGCAGCGGCGCCCCGGCCTCGCGTCCGGGCGGGACGTGCAGCAGGTAGGGACGGTTCCAGTCGCCCATGGGAATGGTGTGCTCCGACGTTCCCGGGGCGTCCTCGGACGCTCCGGCGGGCAGGGGGTGGGCGATGAGCGTCGCGAGGAGCGCCACGATCATCGCCGCCCGCACGGCGATCTTCATAGCGTGATCTAACGCCCGCCGCGCCCCGCCGGGCTACGCACCGGCGCGCAGAAAAGTCCGGCCCTTTTTGGCGGCGGACGCGCACGGCGGCTCTCCGCGCGGCCGCGCGCGGCTCGGCCGGCCGGCGCTCGGTGCCGGGCGCGGCCGCGAAGCGCATGACCGGTGATCGCCACCGCCGCCGCTTCTGCGGCTCGCGCGACGCCGTGACGGCGGCCGGAACTGGTCCCTCAAGGGTGGTCGTGCGGTGTCGTCCCAGGTGGACCAGCACGGCGCTGACATGTGTGACATGCCGTAGGACGCGGGCGCTGTGGAAGGTGGGAACCGGGTTACGGCGGTGCCGGCGGGCTGCGAGGAGGGGAGTCCGCGCGTCAGTCGCATTCACCGGTGGCAGGACGGGGGCCGGGCGGTTCGACGACGTGGACTCGATCCTGGACGAAATAGACGAGGTGCTGGAAGAGAACGCCGAGGACTTCGTCCGCGCCTATATC
>NZ_JBFARL010000066.1:0-37014 GCF_040674655.1 Actinomadura sp. NPDC049753
GCACTGCCCGCTCCCGCCGCGCCGTCTCCAGTGCGAGCGCGAGAGAGACGATGCTCAGGCCGATGATCAGCAGTGTCAGGGGCACCGCGAGGTACCACCCGAATTCCACGGATGCCTCGGTGTGGCCGTTCACCATCTGGGCCAGTGGTGCGGGCAGCGTTCTCGCTTCCGGGATCGTCGGCTTCCTGATCATGGGCAGGACGGCTGCGGTGGCCAGCATGAGCAGGCCGGCCAGCGCCGGCGCCGCCGCGGTCGCCGCGAGCCGGCCCTTGGACCGGACGCCGCCGAGCACGCCCAGCACGGCGGCCGCCGCCGCGCACAGCAGAGTCACCCGGCCCAAGACCAGATCGAGTCCGGCGGAGGTGGTCGTCATCCTGCGGGGGAGTTCCGCCATGGAGACGGTCACCGTCTGCCAGGGCAGGAGCACCGTGACCATCAACAGTGCCGCCGCGCCTGCGATGACGAACCCCGGCCAGCGGCCGTTGCGTCCGCTCCGGCGCGGCACGCGCGCCGCCGGTTCACCCGCCTGCGGCTGCCAGGGGGCTTGTCCCGGCGGCGGGGGCGCGAGCGAGTTCAGCGTCCGCTGCGCTTGGTCAAGCGTCATGCGTTCGGCCGGGCTCTTGCGCATCAGGCCGTGGAGAACAGGCGCGAGGGGACCGGCGTTCGGCGCGGGAGCGGGCTCTTCGGTCGCGACGGCGACGAGAACGGCCCCGGGACTGGTGCCCGCAAAAGGCGGACGGCCCTCCACCGCGGTGTGCAACGTCGCCCCTAGCGACCACAGGTCCGACTCCGCGCCGGCGGGCAGGCCGCGGACCTGCTCGGGGGACATGTACGCGGGGGTCCCCAGGAGTGCGCCCGAACGCGTCAGGGTCGCGTCGCCCTCGACGGCGGCGATACCGAAGTCGGTCAGGACGACCCGGTCACCCTCCAGCAGCACGTTGGCGGGCTTGATGTCGCGATGGACGATGCCCGCCTGGTGGGCCGCGCGCAACGCGTCCAGAACCCCGAGGCCGAGCGCGGCGGCGCGGTCCGGGGGAAGAGGGCCGTGCTCGGCGAGCAGATCGGCCAACGACGGACCGGGCACCAGTTCCATGACGATCCAGGGTTGCCCGTCATCGGTCGTGACCAGGTCGTGGACGGTGACGATGCCCGGATGCCGGAGCCGGGCCGCCGCCCGCGCCTCCCGATCGACCCGCGCCGTCCACGCGCCGCGCTCCTCGGCGTTCAGGCCTTCGGGCAGCCGCAGTTCCTTGACCGCGACCTGGCGGCCGAGCCGCTCGTCATGCGCACGCCAGACGGTGCCCATACCGCCGCGTCCCAGCGGATCCATGAGCCGGTACCGACCCAGCAACATTCGCCCGAGGTCCTCAGCCACGCCAGGACCGTAGCCCAACAGCCGCACGCCCTGTCAAACAAACACTGATGTTTGCTGAAACATCCGGAAGCAACTCCCGGCATGACCAGCGATCGTACGCACCCGATCGTCACGGAGAGGCGATTCCTTTCGGCGGGACGCGAGGTCTACATGGTGGGAGGCGCGGCCCGCGCGGCGGGCCGGTCGGTCTCCCTCACGCACACCGAGAAGGAAAGGCCGATCGCCGATGAGCGTTCCCGCGACCATGCGTGCGCTGCAGCAGACCTCCCTCAACGGCCCGCAGGACATGCGTCTGATCACCGACGCGCCGGTGCCGAGCCCCGGCCAGGGCGAGGTCCTGATCCGCGTCACCGCCGCCGGGGTCAACTTCGCCGACGTCTCGAAGGCGCACGGAACGTTCGGAGACGGCCCGCGGCCCCCGTACGTGGCGGGTTTCGAGGCCGCCGGCGAGGTCGTCGCGGTCGGCGAGGCGGTGGCCGGCCCGCAGCCGGGGGCCCGCGTCGTCGGCGTCGGAAACGGCGCGTTCGCCGAGTACATGGTCCTGCCCGCGGCCGGGGCGGTGCCGGTGCCCCCGGGCTGGACGGAGCAGCAGGCGCTGGGGCTGGTCGTGAACTGGCCCACCGCGCTCGCCGCGCTCAAGCCTCTGGGCGGTGTCGCCGCCGGGCAGGTCGTGCTGATCCACGCCGCGGCGGGCGGGACCGGCCAGGCCGCGGTGAGGATGGCCAAGCACTACGGTGCGACGGTCATCGCCACCGCCTCGCCGGGCAAGCACGAGACAGTGCGGGCCCTCGGAGCCGACCACGTCCTGGACTCGCTCGACGGAGACCTCGCCGCCGAGGTGATGGAGCTGACCGGCGGCGCCGGCGCCGATGTGGTCCTGGAGTCGGCCGGCGGCGCCACGTTCGCCGCCGGCCTTGCCGCGGCGAGGCGGGTCACCGGCAGGGTCGTCGTCTTCGGCATGGCGGGCGGCGAGGCCGCGATCACCAACTGGGAGCTCGTGTACGAGCACCAGGTCCAGATCATCGGGCTCAACATCGGCGCGCTGATCCAGGCCGCTCCGCAGATCTTCGGCGAGGTGATGGGCGAGTTGTTGGCGCTGATCGCGGACGGCGTGCTCACCCCCAGCCTGCCCACCGCGTACGAACTGGCCGACGGCCCGAAGGCTCTGGCGGAACTGGAGGCCAGGGCCACCGTCGGGAAGCTGGCCCTGCTGCCCTGAAGAACGCTTCAGAACCCGGCCGGTGACGCCGCACACCGGCGTTCCCCTGACAGGAGTTGGAACAGATGCCCGCAACCGTGGACCCGGCAGCCAACCAGATGGCGCGATTCGTCGTGATGTACGACGTCCCCTCTGATGTCGACGCGTTCGAACGCCACTACAACGATGTCCACATCCCGTTGGCGAAGCAGTATCCGGGCCTGCGCCGTTTCACGCGCAGCCATGAGCCGGCAGCCGTGATCGGCGAGCCGTGCTACATGGTCGTGATGCTGGACTGGGACGACATGGATGCGCTGGAAGCAGCGCTCGGGTCCGAGATCGGTCGGCGCACCGCCGAGGACGCCGGGACGAACCTGGCCCGCTACGCGACGTTCCGGGGCATGATCCTGCAACTCGATGAGGTCTGATCGCGTGCCCCGCCCCTGCGGGGAGGGGGCCCGCCGTGGCGGGGCCTGACGACGCCGGCGCGCGGACCAGGCCCGGAGCGCCTCGTGAGTAGGCTCGTGGCGTGACGTCGGAGGTGCGGGCGACACCGAGTCGAGAGCGGTTCACCGCCGAGACCGAGCGGTTCCGCCGGGAGTTGCTGGCGCACTGCTACCGCATGGTCGGGTCGGCGCACGATGCCGAAGACCTGGTGCAGGAGAGCTACCTGCGGGCGTGGCGGTCCTACTCGGGGTTCGAGGGCCGGGCGTCGATCCGGTCCTGGCTCTACAAGATCGCCACCAACGTCTGCCTGACGGCGATGAAGCCGCGCCCGATCCGGGTGCTGCCCTCGGGTCTGGCGGGCCCGCAGGACCGGCCCGACCGCCCGCCGAGCCCCGTCGCGCCGGGCGAGGTCTCATGGCTGGAACCGCTGCCCGACGCATGGATCGCCCCGCCCGCCGACGATCCGGCGGCGGTGGCGGTCGAACGCGAGTCGCTGCGGCTGGCGCTCATCGCCAGCCTGCAGCACCTGCCCGCTCGCCAGCGTGCGATCCTCATCCTGCGTGAGGTGCTGGCGTTCTCGGCCGCCGAGACCGCGGAGATCCTCGACACCACCACGGCGGCGGTCAAGAGCGGGCTGCAGCGCGCCCGTGCCCGGTTGGACGAACTGGAGCCGAAGCCCGAGGAACTGCTCGAACCGACCGACCAACGGGCGCGCGCGCTTCTCGACGGCTACATCGCGGCCTTCGAGCGCTCCGACGCCGGCCTGCTGGAACAGGTGCTGCGCGCGGACGCCGCGCTTGAGGCGACGCCGTTCCGCGAGTGGCAGGCGGGCCGGGCGATGTGCGTCCACATGCTCGACGCGTACGTGCTGGGCACACCGGGCGACTGGCGGATGATCGCCACCGCGGCCAACGGCCAGCCCGCCGCCGTCGTGTACCACCGGGACGCGGACGGCGCGCACCGCGCCGACGGCGTCGTGGTGCTGGCCCCCGCCGCCACCGGCGTCACCCGCGTGGTCAAGTTCCATGATCCCGGGCTGGTCGCGGCGTTCGGCTTCCCGGACGTGCTCGCGGACTGACCCGTCGGCCGCCGGCGCGGCACCACGTCCGGCCCGTGCCCGGCACGTTCCGTCTCAGCAGCGGAACTGGTTGACCTCCCACCTCTCGTACGACCGGCCGAGGTCGGGGCGCCACGACTGCCCGGCCTGGACGGTGCTGTAGTACTTCCATCTGCCGCTGGAGTCGGTGGTCCTGATCTCGGCGCAGTACCCGGAGGCGACGTAGTAGCCGTCGGCGTAGGGCCAGCCGAAGCCGCTGGCGCAGTCCGTACGCTGGCCGACCGGCAGAACTTTGTCGTAATAGCCTGCGGCGTAGATTCTTCCGTAGCCCCGCCAGTCGAACATCACTCCGAGGCCGATGTCGCCCTGGTTGCTGATGTAGCTGGTCCCAGGCGAGCACGCTCTGGCGCTGGAGGGTGAGCTGGCGGGTGCGGCGTTCGCGGTGACGCTCAGAGGGAGCGTGGCGGCCACACCCAGGACCAGCACCGTCGGCCTCTTCCCGTACTTCATCGTCCTGCCTTTCTGGAACGTGTCGGGTTCTCTGTGATCGAGGGTGCGGGACGCAGAGGATCATGTCCTTACGGCCGGGTGCACACTTCTTTAGTCAGCGCACACTGCCGCCGGACCACATGGCCGTGAAGGCAGGATCTCGCCCCACCGAACCCGAACGTCATCGCCGCCTGGGCCCTACGAGGAACCGGTCACGGCCGTTCGGCGGAACTGGCGGGGTGACAGGCCATAGGCGGAGCGGAAAGCCTGGCTGAAGTGGGCCGGGCTGGTGAAACCCCAGCGGGCCGCGATGGCGCCGATCGACGTGGCGGTGAGGAGCGGGTCGCTCAGATCACGTCGGCACTGTTCCAGGCGGCGTTCGCGGATCCAGCCCGCGACGGTGTGCTCTTCGGCCCGGAACAACTGGTGCAGGTAGCTCAACGAGATGTGGTGGGCGGCGGCGATCGCCCTCGGGGTCAGGTGCGCATCGCCCAGGTTCGCTTGGATGAAGGCATGGATCTGGGCGAGCAGCGCGCGCCGTCGGCTGCCCGGCGGTACCTCGCTGTCGGCGTCCAGCGCGCTGGCCAGCGCCGCGGTCAGGACGTCCAGAGTCAGGGTGGACACTCGCAGGGCCTCGGCCGCACTGAACTGCTCAAGGCGCCGGGCCAACTCCAGCAGGTACTGCGAAGCCAGCGCGCCGACACCCTGATCGCCCCGGATCCGGACCCCGCTGAGCTCCCGCAGGCCCCGCTCGGGCAGGGGCAGCACCGACCGCGGGAATTGCAACGAGAGCAGTTGGCCGCCCGCAGGGTCCGTCGATCCGAACCTGGTCAGGTAGGGACGCGAGCTGTCACGGAGCATCAGATCCCCGGCACGCAGTTCCGCATCCCGACCGGCTTGATCTCCTGCGGCGTGACCACGCACGACGCAGGTCACGAAAAAGGTCTCCGGGTCGGACTGGCGGATGAGCCTGGACGTTCGCTGGATCGTCAGCGACTTCGCACTTAATAAGGTCGCCTGCACGGAGCCGAGCCCGCCCAGAGCGACATGGGCCTGAAACGTGTCTTCCAGATGCGGCTCGCTGTGCGCATCAAGCGGCATCCACATCTTCGAGCTCATCTCGCGCCAGAAAGCGAACCGATCTTTCGCTGGAATGGCGGCGAAGCTGACCACGTCCATGAGTCACCAAAGCTGTTGACGCTGCGGGGTCGGACCAGCAGCATCACCCGCGCGCCCTCACCGGCGCAACCGCCGGCGCGACGACGTCCGAGGCGCCCCGCGGCGACGGCATGGTGAGCCGCCGCGAAACGCGCCGGCCGCGGGGGTCAGATGGTCACGCAGGGCAGGCCCACCGAATGCCACGCCCCGCCGTAGCGGGACCAGCCCTCGGCGCACACCTGCCCGCTTCCCCGTCCGGACCAGCGCCGCGTGTCGTAGCCCGCGGGCCAGTAGCCGTTCGGCGAGGACCGGCGCGAAAGGCGTCGAGGATGGCGCTGCACGGCGGTCGTGGGCATCACCCACGACGGGGACGTCTCCCTCCGCCGCCGCGTCCCTGGTCAGCGGGTGGCCTACGGAACGGTCCGCTCAGGCGAAGGGCGGCGGACCGTTTCCGACCAGCGTGATGACGTCGGACCAGGCTTGCGAACCGCCGAGCGTGACCTGTGCCTCGCGGCCGTCGGGCAGTCTCAGCGTCTGGTCGTGAGGGGCGCCGGCATCGAAGTCGGCGATGGTCGCGGTCCCGGACCACTCCCGCTGCTTGGCGCGCAGATCGACGTACACCTCGACCTCGGTTCCCCCGCTGTCGATCAGGGTGGCGGACCCCCGGTACCGGCTCACGCCCGGGCCTTCTCATCGTGGAGTGTGCTCATGAAGACGCACCATAGTGCGGACGTCGGACGTTCCCAGGCCGCGCCGCTTCCTTCCCCCCCCGCAGGCAAGGTCGTGCCGCCCGCCATCGCCTGGCCCGCCCGTCGGCGTCGGGCGTGTCGTCCGGCCGGTTCTGCGGACATACCCGCGTAGGGTGAGGAGCAGGGTGTGGCCACACCCTTTCAGCGAGAGGCATCGGCCCATGAGGCTCGAACTCACCAACTACGAAGCCCTGCATGGCTGGGGCGTCGTCAACAGCAGCGCCGGGTGGCATGCTCAGCGCAACCGCAAGCCGCCCGCGGCCGAGCAGGCGGTCGGAGACATCCTCTTCAGGGCTTACGACTGCCGGACCAGCACCACGACCACGGTCGAGTTCAGCGATGACGAGCGTGCGAGCCTCGCCGAGCTGGTCAGCGAACACATCGCAGCGTGGGTGAAGCGCGGCCGGGAGAACGCCGCGACACAGCACCTGCGCTCGCTGGTCGTGAAGCTGGGCGGCTGACATCCCTACATCGGGCAACCCGCAGCGCAGGTTCCGTCTCGCCGACGATGTCCTGTGGGACGAGTACGGCCAGGCGTGCCGTGAGGTCAACGGCAGCGCGGACCGCAGTGACGACATCCGCAAACATGTCGAGGCCGTCGTCGCCGAATGGAAGAAGCGGCGTCAGACGAGCTGAACTGGGCTGCTCCGCCTCCGTCCCGCCTGGTGCGGCTCACCATCCACCTGGTCGACCCGACCCCCTGCGTCGTTTGCACAAGCCGTCGGGCCGAGGTCATGCGGGCCGGATCATCGATGCGTGCTCTCTGAGCTCGCCGATTCGCAGCAGGTGCTCGGTGAGGGCGTAGATGGACGGCCTCGCGTCCTCGAACTGATCAGGCACGTCGCTCTAACTTGTCAGTCCACTCCGCTGACGTTACGGAAAGTGGCGAGAGATAACTCTAAGTCACTATGGTGGCGATGCGAGGAAACGGCAGCAGGTCGGCGCATCCCCCCGCCCGACCCTGCTCCGCCAAAGGCCGTTCACCTCAAGCCAAGAAGGAGAATCCCCCGTGAGAAGTAATCTGCTGCCCAAGGTCGTGCTCACCGGCCTGAGCGCGCTGAGTCTGGTCGCCGCCTCCGGCGCGGCCTCCATGGCCGCCACGGCGGCCCCTCACCCCGCGCCCCCTTCCGAAGGCCCGGCTGCGGAAGCGGCGCCGGGCAACCCTCCCGTCAATGAGGCGGCCGTGGCCGTCTGCCGGAAGGCGCTGGACGACCTCGAGGTCCGGGAGGGCGTGTGCTTCTGGAGCGGCCAGGGCTTCAGCGGCGACATGTCGGTATACGCCCGCCCGTCCGGCACCGACACCTGCGGCAGCGTCGACCCCGTCAAGTCGGCGGTCAACCTCACCCGCGAGACCCGGCTGCTGTACGCCTTCTACGGCTGCAACCCGGCCAACTTCATCGCCCAGGTCGAACCGAACGAGGCACGCTCCCAGTTCGGCCCCGACACCAACGCCCGGTCCTGGCGCTGACCTGCCCCCGGTATCCCCGGCACCGTCAGCAGCTTCGACCTCGAAGGAGAAAAGCGATGAAGTCCAATCTGACCAAGCCCGCCGCCCGCCCGGCCTCTCGCCTGGCCTCTCGCCTGGCCGTGGCGGCCCTGCTGCCCGGCGCGCTTCTGGCCGCCGCGGCAGCGCCGGCCATGGCGGCAGCCGCCCCCAACCCGCCGGTCCCCGCAGCCCCCGCAGCGCCGGCCAATCCGCCGGTCGATGACCCCAACCCCGCCAAACCCGACCCCGCCGACCCCAAACCAGCCGACCCCAACCCGGCCAACCCGCCGGCCGAGCAGCCCGTCCCGCGCGGCACCTACATCATCCGCAACAGCGTCACCAACGGCGCCCTGCTGCCGTGGGGCGGCGGCCAAGAACCCGGAACGGTCGTCGACACCATCCAGAACTGGCCGTCCAAGCCCACCGCGCAGCACTGGAAGATCACCAAGGTCACCGACCGCAAGGACACCAGCAGCGGCGTCACACGTTCCGCGTACAAGATCGAGAACATCGGCGCGCCGGGCCAGTGCCTGCAACCCAACAACAACATCCCCCGCACCGACCACTACGACATCATCATCCAGAACTGCAGCAACCCGCCCACGGCCGGGCAGCAGTGGTTCCTGGTCGCCTCCGAGGACACCCCCGACGGCTACGTGGTCAAACCGGTGAGTTACGCCAGTCGCGGCCTGATCCCGGCGTACCTCAACACCGCCCACGCCCGGGTGCGGCTGCTCACCGCCAGCGACACCAGTGGATTCACCTGGCTGCTGGAGCGCCAGGGCACCTGACCGGGGCCGCGAGGGGCCGCGCCTCGCCGCGGCATCACCTGCCTCCTGGCTTCCGTTCGGGCCCGCACCCGGGGCCGAACCCGCCCTGGCCCAGGTGCTGATCGGGTGCTGTGCCGCCCGGTTCAGCTCCCTCACCTCGCCCCGTCTCCGATCCCGCCATCTCCCGGCGCCCCTTTTCCGGCGCCCTGCAAAGGAGCACCATGTCCGGCAGAAAGCTCCCCGGCCTCATCACGGCACTGGCATCAGCCGCGATCATGCTGACCTGCCTGCCCGCCACCGCCAACGCCACCACCGACCCCAGCACCGGCCCCGCCGCCGGCGCGGCCGCGGCGCAGCCCGCCGCCCGCCACCAGGACGCCGACCTGACACTGGAGGTCGGCGGCCCGCCCAAGACCTTCTCCTGGCCACCGGACCAGAAGAACTACCCGCCCCAGCAGGTGAGCGTCACCGCGCCCCCCTACACCCGCATCACGGCCCTGGACCTGCACTGCACCCAGGGCCACCAGTGCCCGGTCAAAATCGCCCCTGACGGCAGGTCCGCCACCGGTGACTTCACCGTGAGCTGGACCTTCACCGACGCCATCGAAGTGACCCTGCAAGCCACCGACGACGCCCCCCAACAAGGCGGCACCTTCGAAGGCTCCATCACCTTCGGTGACCAGACCCGCACCATCACCGTCACCATCCTGGCCCGCACCCAGCCCGCCGTGACCGCCTGCCGCAAGGCACTGGACCAGCTCCAGGTCCGCGAAGGCATGTGCTTCTGGCCCCAGCAGGACTTCCAGGGCCAGATCGTCGTCCGCCCCCGCCCCTCGGGCACCGACACCTGCGGCACCATCAGCCCCGCCAAGTCGGCGGTCAACCTCACCCGCGAAACCCGGCTGCTGTACGCCTTCACAGGCTGCGAACAGGCAAACTTCATCGCCCAGGTCGAACCCAACGAAGGCCGCTCCCAGTTCGGTCCCGACACCTCAGCGCAGTCCTGGCGCTGAGACGTCCCGTCGCCCCGCGACCCATCGCCGACGACATGTCCGCCAGCCCCACAGCGACCGGTAGTACGGCGTCCGCAGATCTCAGTCAGATTCGTTGATCTGGACGACGCCGGGCGCGGCTGCTGGTGGAGCCCGCACAGCCAGGCCGCCGCACACCGGCGGCCTGGCCGTCTCACTCCCACCACCCAGCGTGGAAGGCCAGGTCGGTGCGTGGGTCATGGCCCTCCGGGCAGGTCCCGGGGGGGTGAGAATGGGGGTGCCGTTGGACGGGTAGGGGCTCGCACATACAGCCGAGTTAGAAGGCGGTGAGTACCCATGACCACGGCACACGACCAAGAGACCGGAGAGGTGACAGGCACCAAGGACAAGGACTACAACCTGGTCTGGTTCGTCGAGCAATGCCTGAGCAACGCGTTGCGGCTGGAGACCTACATCGCCGACGCCGAGCGTGGCGGCGACCGTGAGCTGGCGGACCTGTTCCGCCGCGCCCAGACGGAGAGTCGCAAGGGCGCCGAACAAGGCAAGGAGTTCCTGCGCCGCCGCCTAGGATGAAAGCCGGAAAGACACCGTCAGCCCGCTGCCCAGCGCTGATCGACAGCGGGCTGCTCACTTGACCAGCGCCCCACTGGCTCCCCCCGGCGGGCGGAGGTGGGACGAGGAGCCCTGAGGTCAGGCGGTCGTCTGCGGGGCGAGATGCTGGAGGAAGAACTCGGTCATGAGGGCGAGCGTGTTCTTGAACTCCTGGTTGTAGACGACGAAATGGCCGCCGGGCAGGGTGACGAGCTGCTTGGGGTGCAGGGCCCGCTCGTAGGCGGCGAAGGCCAGGTCGCTGTGAGTGAGGATGTCGTGCTGGGCGACCACGAGCATGAGCGGCGTAGGGGAGATGCGGGCGATGTAGTCGCCCGGCTCGTAGCCGGCGATCGCCTCCACCGACCGGAGCGTGACCTCGTTACGCCACGTCGCCAGGCGCTCCGGCTCGATCGTCTGGTACCACTCGTAGGTTTCCCGGTCGGCCATCGCGGCGGGCTCCCCGGGAGTCGCGGTGACGAGGGGGATCATCGCCGGCGCCTCGCCGTTGAACCGGGCGAGCCGGTCGGCGTCGAAGCTCCTGCGCACCTCGGCGAGCGCCTCGCTGGGGATGAACCGCGACAGGGTCGTCCCGCCGCTGATGACCGGCACCTGCGAGTAGACGGCCTTGACCCGCCGGTCTATGGCCCCGACGACGAGCACGTGCCCGCCTGAGAAGCTCGACCCGAACACCCCGATGCGCTCGGCGTCCACCTCGGGACGCGTGCACAGGAAGGTGATGGCGTCCCGGTATCCCTGGATCTGTGTCCAGGGGTCGACCTCCTGGCGCGGCTCGCCGTCGCTCGCGCCGAACGAGACGTGGTCGTAGAGGACGACCGCCAGCCCGGCCGCGGCGAGCGCTTCGGCGATGTCGTCGGTGTACTGCTCCTTGACGGCCCCGAGTCCGTGGGTGACGACCACGGCAGGGTGCGGGCCAGAGGAGCCCTCGGGGGTGTAGAGCCATCCGCGGAGGGTCGTCCCCGCCGAGACGAACTCGATGTCCTGGCGCATTTGCGGGTCCTTTCGTTGGTGTGGCGGGTGTACGCCGCGGCCTATGGAGGGCCGGGGGAGTCACCCGGGGTGAAGACGCCGCTGAGGGCGGCGGCGTGCGCGGCCGCGGCGGCGCTCTCGGCGATGTCGTCGCCGACCGGTCCGCGGGCGACGAGCAGGCGGTAGTAGAGGGGGGCGCCGACGGCGCTGATGATCGCGATGCCGTCGGTCCCCGGCGGCAGCTCGCCGCGCCCCACGGCCCGTTCGACGATCCGGGACGCGAGGCGGTTGCGCTCGGCGATCACCGTGGCCCAGGCGGCGGAGGCCTCGGGGGACCGGACGGCGGCGGCCACGACGCCCTCGACGAGCGCCCGGGCCCTGGGCTGCCTGTACAAGGCGGCGATCTCCAGGGCGAGCGCTCGGAGGTCGTCCTTCAGCGAGCCGGTGTCGGGTATCGGGATCTCGGTCTTGCCCAGTTCGCCCAGCAGGTCGACGACGAGTCCCTCGACCGTCCGCCATCGCCGGTACAGGGTGGCCAGGTGCACGCCCGAACGCTCGGCCACCTTCTCCAGGGTGAGTCCGGCGTACCCGCCGGCCTCCAGTTCCTCCCGGGCCGCGGCCAGCACCGCCGCACGGGTGCGCGCCGTTCGGCCGCCGGGCCGCACGGCCCCCGCCGCGCGCGGCTTCGCATCCATGCGGCGCCCCTCTCTGTGGGTCACGTCACAAGGTAACGCGAAGTTCTTTGCATTAACAGTCCTGGCGGCAGTTGATCTGGGGGAGCGCGCGGTTCGGGTTCGATGGCGGTCCCGTTCAGGGCCTTCGGGGCGTGATGGGTGCATCTGCACAACAATCCCGTCCCTGGCCTCAGGTGCAGGGCCAGCGGTTCCACCGGCGCGAATGATCTGGACGTCCTCACACGGCCCGCGCCCGATCGAGAACAGGGGCCGAGGGACGCAACATCGCGGGGCTGGCCTGCGCGAACTCGACACCCGCACGGCCGGCACAGACCTCACCCATACCCGCGCCGCGCTGAGGAGCGTCGGCGACCTGTCGTCATTCCGGCCCTCCCCGGACGGGCGGACCGTCACGGCCGTCAAGGAGGACGACGGCGACAACGGGACGTTCAAATCCGTCGCGATCGTGGAGCTGACGCCGGCCCCCCGGGGGCGGGTCCCGCAAGGCGGCCGTCCGCGAGCTCGCCCGCATGACGGACCAGCAGATCACGCCCACCGCACCGGTGGATTTCCGGACCTCCCTCGACGCGACCGGCAGGCACCTCCTCGTCAGCTCGCGCCACGACCGGGCCGTCTTCCGCATGGACGACGGCCGCTTCCACCGTCTCCCCGACATGCACCGCACCGACCTGGGCCTGATCGCCTGGTAGACCCCGCCCCTGGGGGCGCGGGCCCGGCCGGGCGGGGTAGTGATCCTGGGGAGGGAAAGGGTCAGTAGGCGAGGGCCCCTTGAGCGGGAGGGACGACCGGATAAGGGTCCCCAGGATGGGCAGGAGGACCGTGAAGTCAGACCGCTCATTCGGGGGCCGTTACGGAAAGCGAGGGTCAAGTGTCTGGTGCCGTGGTCATCGTCGGCGCCGGCCTGGCCGGGCTGGCGTGTGCGGTGAGGCTGCATGAGGCCGGGATGGCTGTGCGGGTGTTGGAGGCGTCCGACGGGGTCGGAGGCCGGACGCGGACCGACATCGTCGACGGGTTCCGTCTTGACCGGGGGTTCCAGGTCTTCAACACCGCCTATCCCGAGGCGAGGCGTGTCCTGGACATCCCGGCCCTGGACCTGAGGCCGTTCGCTTCCGGTCTGCTCGTGTTCCATCAGGGACGGTGTGAGCGCGTGATGCTCCCGTGGAAGCACCCCCGGCATGCGCTGAGCGGCGCCCTTGCCGATATCGGCTCCGTCCGCGACAAGGCCGCGCTGGCCGCGATGACCGCCCGCGACCTGACGTTTCCAGTCCCCCGGATCCTGCGCGAAGCCGAACGCGACACGGCCGCGGAGCTTCGCCACTGGGGCATCTCCGAGCAGATGACCGAAAAGCTGCTGCGCCCGTTTCTGGCCGGAGTGCTGCTGGAACGGGAGCTGGAGACCTCAAGCCGCTTCTTCCACCTGATCTGGCGGTCGTTCGCACGCGGCACCATCGGCGTCCCCGCCCTCGGGATGGGACGGATGGCGGAGCAACTCGCGGCGCGGCTGCCGGACGGAGCGCTGTCACTGGAGACCGCCGTGCGAGCGGTCACCGGTGAGGGGGTGCAGACCTCCGACGGGGGGACCATCGAGGCCGATGCCGTCATCGTGGCGACCGACCCCGTCGGGGCCGCCGCCCTCGTCCCCGAGATCGAGGCGCCCGTCATGCGGGACGTCACCACCTTCTACCACGCGGCGCCGAAGTCCCCGCTGAAGGAGCCCCTGCAGATCCTGGACGCCGAGGGGATCATCACCGACTCCCTCGTCCTCACCGACGCGGCGCCCGAGTACTCCGCCGACGGCCGCGCGCTCATCGCGACCTCCGTGCTCGGGATCGACGCCGACGAGTCGCGCGTGCGCGGCCGGCTGGACGAGATCTACGGCGACACCGCCGCGTGGCAGCTGATCGCCACTTATCCGGTCAAGGGCGCTCTTCCGGCGATGCCTTCGCCACTGCGGCTGCGCCGCCCGGTGCGGATACGCAGGGGACGCTACGTCTGCGGCGACCACCGCGACACCGGATCCATCCAGGGTGCCCTGGTGTCCGGCCGCCGCGCCGCCGAAGCCGTCCTGGCCGACCTGCCCGGCTGAGCCGCCGACCGGCAGGGCGGCCCCGGGCGGGTCCACCACGCGAGCGGGCGCTGGAAACGCTTCTGAGGATGCACGGTGCCGGGTATTGCGCGGGTCTGCCGCAGAATTCGTGGCGAGCATATTGAAGGCGCCGGGTCGATTGGAGGCTCGATTCCCGAAGACATCGGGTTGATCTGCGACTGCATTGAACGACTCCGCACCCGCGACGTGATCGGCCGCCTGGTAGCGGCATCGCCGTTCCCTTTGCTCGCCGCGTTGATGTGTGTGGAGGCGGCGCCGTGGCGAACTGTCCCACCGGGTGCGCAGGTGCAGTGAGGGCCCTGGTTTCGGATGCGTGGCGTAGGAGTCGCAGGTCGTATTCTGGTGGGCGATGGGAACACGAGGGGTGGAGGGCGCATATCAGGGTGCCCTTCGGGCGTTTCAGAACCCGATGCTCGATCTGCTCCACCGGACCTATGCGCCGTTCGTGGTGACGGTGCTTGCGATGATGTTCACGCCGGAGCGGCCGGCGGTGGCGGTGGCGGATGCCCATGCGGAGCTCGCCGATGCCCTCGAACGGTTGCGGGCGGCGGGCTACGGCGAGGAGGGCGACCAGCCCCTGCCCGCGGGAAACGCCCGTGACCTGTGCAGGCAGTGGGTGCACGCGGGCTGGCTGGTGCGGCAGGTCTCCGACGACATCGAGGTGTACCGGCTGTCCGCACATGGGGTCGGCGCGCTGGAGGTGGCCGGCCGGGTCGGCGGGGCGCGCACCAGGGTGTCGGAGTCCCGGGTCCGGACGCTGCTGGAGGCGGTCGAGCGGCTCGCGCAGGATGCGGACCCGGACGTGATGGCCCGGATGGCGCGCCTCCAGACGGAGATCGATCAGCGCCAGAGGGAACTCGAACGGCTCGAACGGGGCGGCGCCATCGACACCGTCGGCGACGACCAGTTGCTCGAGGCGGCCGAGAACGTGCTGCATCTGGCACGGGAGTTGCCCGCCGACTTCGCCCGCGTCGCCGAGTCGATCAAGGCCATGCAGCGGGACGTCGTCGCCGACCTGCGGCAGGACGCGCGGCCGACCGGGGAGGTGCTGCGCGAGTACCTGGAGCGCGGCCGGCAGATCATGGACACGACACCGGAGGGCCGCGCGTTCGCCGGGGCGATGCGCCTGATCGGCGACCCGGCGCAGATCGACGACCTGTGGAACCTCCTGCGCACCGTGTTGCGGCACGGGTTCACCGAGCTGATGCCGGAGCCGCAGCGGCGGGAACTCGCCGAGATCGCACGCCGGATCGAGCAGGGCGTCAAGGAGGTGCTGGCCGCGCAGCGGCAGGCGTCGCACGTCATCACCACCCAGGTGCGCGACCATGATCCGATGCGCGACCGCCAGGTGGACGAGCTGCTGCGGGACGTGATGTCGGGGTTCCACACCTGGGTGCCGAGGTCGCGCCGCGGCGCGGTCGTCGCTCCGCTGCGCCGCCTGCCGGTGGCCGACGTGAGGCAGCTGCGCCAGACGCTGAGCGACCTGCGTCCGCCCCAGCCGCCCACGCCGCTGCGGGAATGGGACGAGGTGGAGGACGTGCCGGACGCGGACACCCGGGCATGGGGCGGTCCCCAGTACGCCGAACTGCGCGCGCATCTGGCGGCGTTCGCGGGGGACGCGGGGGACGCGGACGGCGTCGACGTCGCGGCCGCGTTCCGCGCGGCGGCCGAGCGGATGCGGCGGCCGGTGGATCTGCTCGGCCTGCTGGAGATCGCCCATGGCCTCGGAATGACCGACACGGACGAGGTCGTGGTGGTCGACGCGGTCCGGCCGGACCAGACCCGGCGGCGTCTCGCGTTCGGCGGAGTGCTGGCGGCGAACCCGGCGAGCCCGGCGACGTCCCGTGCCGCGGACGGGTCCGGCGCCGCCGACGACGAGGGGGCGGGGAGCGGCGATGAGTGAACCGAACGGCGCGGAGGACGACTGGTCGACCGGCGCGGCGGCCGGCTTCATCGACCCGGTGGCGATGGAGGACGACCCGTCCGAACTGTTCGCCGGAGACACGGGCACGCTGGACGTGGACGTGCGGCGGGTGCTGGTACGGCTGCTGCAGCGCAGGTTCCTGCTGGCCGAGAAGAACTCGGCGCAGTGGCGCACGCTGCTGGAGAACCAGCAGCTCATCGAGTCGCGGTTGCACGACCTGTTCGTCCGGCTCGTGGTCGATCACGACCGGGGCATCGCCTACAAGCAGCAGGTGCGCTCGGCGGAGCTGGACGTCCCGATCCTGCTGAAGGACGACCCCTACAGCCGGGCCGAGACCCTGGTCCTGGTCCATCTGCGGACCGTCTTCCAGCGGGAACGCGGGACCGGCGAGACGTCCGCGCGGGTCGACATCGAGGAGCTGGAGCAGACCGTGCTCACCTACTTCGACCCGGACGACCACAACCTCGCCCGCGGCCAGCGCGAGATCCGCAACGCGGTGGAGCGGCTGGCCAAGGACGGGCTGCTCGCGGAGGAGTCCGCGGGCCGGTACCGCATCACGCCGCTGGTCGAGGTCGTGCTGAGCACCGAGAAGCTCACCGAACTGAGCCAGTGGCTACGGGAGCAGAACGAGGCCGCGCCATGAGCATGATCGACACGCTGTTCGGCCTGATCCCGGCGGCATCGCGCGGGCAGCAGTGGGTGGCGAGGGACCTGCAGCTGGTCAACTGGGGCGGCTACGACGGGTACCACCGCATCCGGTTCGCCCCGGGCGCGACCCTGTTCAGCGGCGGTTCCGGGTCGGGCAAGTCGACGCTGATGGACTCCTACATCGCGTTGCTGATGCCGCACACCACGCCGTTCAACGGGGCGTCCAACGGCGGGGTGGTCGGCCGGCCGCGCGGCAAGGACCAGCGCAACATCCTCTCCTACGCGCGCGGGAAGCTCGACGAATCGCGGACGGACGGCGGGACGAAGGTGCGGGTGCTGCGCGGGGACGGCCGCGACACCTGGACGGCGATCGCGATGACCTGGGCGGACCGGAGCGGTGCGGTGTTCACCGCGCTCCGGGCCTGGTACGTGCCGTCGTCCGCGCGCGCCCTCGACGACGTCGTCGTGGTCCGCGCCGTCCGCGACGACGTCTACGACCTGCGCGAGCTGGACGGCCCGGCGGGCAGCAGGTTCGCCCGCGACGCGGTCGCCGCGACGGGCCTGACGTGCTTCGGCACCGACCGGGACTTCACCGCCCGGCTGCACACCTCGCTCGGCATCGGCGCCGCCGGGGACGGGCACAAGGCGGTCGGGCTGCTCGGCCGGATCCAGGCCGGCCAGCAGATCACCACCGTCGACGCGCTGTACAAGACGATGGTCCTGGAGGAGCCGGCCACCCTGGCCACGGCGGACGAGGTGGTGCAGCAGTTCGACGAGCTGTCCGGCACCCGCGAACGGATGATCATCGCCCGGCGGCAGGTGCGGGCGCTGGCCCCCATCCGCGACCACCGGAGGGCCATCGACGGCGCGGCGGCGCGGCTGCGGGTGATCGAGGCCGTCGGATCGTTCACCGACCCGGCGTCCCCCGCGGCGCTGTGGTGGCACGAACGCCGGCTGGACCTGCTGCGCGCGGCCGAGCAGGACCTGACCGGGCGGCGCCGGCGGGCCGAGCAGGAGGTGGCGGAGACGGCCGCGGCGATCGGCGTGGCGGAGTCCCGGCGGGACGCGCTGCTGGACACCCTGCGCGCCTCCGGCGGCGACCGGCTGGAGACCGCGCTCCGGGAGGTCCGCAATGTGGAGCGGCGGCTGGCCGACGTCGAACGCGGACGGGACCGGCTGGACCGGGCCCTGGCCACCATCGGCGCCACCGTGTCGACCGGCGAGGACTTCGCCGCTCTGGTCGACACGGCGCGCCGGGCGCTGGCGGACTCGCAGGCCAGGAAGACCGCCCAGAACGAGTTCGCGAAGGCGGCGGGGGAGGCCGCGGCCGCCGAACGCGAACTGGCCGGTCTGCGCGGCGAGCGCGCGGCGGCCGAAGCCCGCCGCGGCAACATCCCCACCGACCTGCACACCGCCCGCGACCGGCTGGCCGACGCCGCCGGGCTCACCCCGGACGACCTGCCGTTCGTCGGCGAGCTGATCGAGGTGCGCACGGAGTTCGAACCGTGGCGGGAGGCGTTCAACCTGGCGCTCGGCGGTTTCGCCACCCGGATGCTGATCGACATCGGCCGGCTGAACGCGTTCCGCGAGGCGATCAACGCGGTGAAGCTTCCCCGGCGCATCCAGTTCGAAGGCGTCCGCACCGGCATGCACGACGAGATCGGACTGAACGACAGGACGCTCCCCGGCCGGCTCGACTACCGGCCGTCGCCGTTCACCGCCTGGCTCAAGAGCGAACTCGTCCGCGGCTTCGACTTCGTCTGCGTCGAGACGCCCAAGCTGCTGATGCAGCACTCGAAGGCGCTCACGATCACCGGCCAGATGTCGCAGGGCAGCCGGGGCGCGCACGGCGGCCACGGCCGGGCCAACCTGCTGGGGTTCAGCAACACCAGGCTGCTCGCCGACCTCGACACCCGGATCGGGCACGCCCGGGAGCGCCGCGACGACGCCGTCGCGCGGGAGGCGGAGGCGGAGCGGACCCTCAACTCGTTCGAGGAGCGGCGCACCGCCTACCAGGCGGTGACCGAACTGTCCTGGGAGCAGGTGGACGTCGAGTCGGTCGCCGCCGAACGGGAACGCTGGAAGCAGGTCATCGCCGAGGTCCGCGAGGGAAACCCGGAGATCGACCGGCTGCAGCGGGAGGCGGAGGACCTCAAGCAGGAGATCAAGGACCTGACCGAGCGCGTCGGCGGGCAGAAGCGGGAGCTGCACGAGCTCGAGAGGAACTGGGAGTCGATCGTTGACGAGGTGGACGGAGCCCAGAAGGCGCTCGACACCGCCGCGGCGACCGGCACCGAGGTGAGCGCGGAGCACCGGGAGTACCTCACGGGGCTGTTCGACGCCGTCCCCGACGGCGCCGACCCGGCGGCCGCGCTGAAGGAGTTCGACGCCGCGCACCGTCGCGGCTCGGAACGGATGCGCGCCGACCGCACGTCGTCGGAGGAGGAGATCGAACGGTCGCGCAAGGCGCTGCGGGACACGTTCTCGACGTTCGTCGAACGCTGGCCGAACCCGAACCTCGGCACCGAACCGGAGGACTCCTACCGCGACTTCGACCGCCTGCTCACCGATCTGGAGACCAGCGGCCTGCACGAACTGGAGACCGAGTGGCGCGACAGTCTGCTCAAGCTCTCCGGCAATGACCTGACGAGCCTGGACAGCGAGCTCGCCGCCGCCGTCCGGGAGATCCGCGACCGGATCGACCCGGTCAACCGGATCCTCGCCGAACTGCCGTTCGCCGACGACGCCCACCGGCTGCGCATCGACCCGCAGGAAAGCCACTCCGCGGTGCGCGCCCGGTTCCGCAAGGAGCTGCGCGACGTGCGCGCCGTCATCGACAAGGCGGCCTCGGACGCCGACCGGGAACGCGCCTACCACCGCATGGCCAAGGTGATCGACCGCATCCGCCGCACCGCGCCCGAGTTCGCCGACCTGGTCGACGTGCGCAACCACGTCCGGATCAGCGCGGAGAAGATCGACCTCGCCGGCGAGCACGTCGCGGTCTACGACCACATCGGGGAGAAGTCCGGCGGCGAGTCCCAGGAGCTGGTCGCGTTCATCGTCGGCGCCGCGCTGCGCTACCAGCTGGGCGACGCGGGCGCCGAACGCCCCCGCTACGCCCCCGTCTTCCTCGACGAGGCGCTGATCAAGGCGGACGCGCACTTCACCGGCCGGGCCATCGGCGCGTGGCGCGGGCTCGGCTTCCAGCTCGTCATCAGCGCCCCCAACGACAAGCACAGCGCGATCGAGCCCCACGTGGACGCCGAATACCTCACCCTCAAGAACGCTGAGGGGCGGTCATGGGCGAAACCCATCGTGGCGGTGCCCGACGCATGACTCCCCGACTGGTCGCCCCGGCCGACGCGGTCGAGTCGCTCCGCCGCAAGGTCCACCAGAAGTGGGCGGCAGCCGTGTGCGCCGACCTCGGCGTCGGAGACCCGGTCACGTTCTCCGTCCCGCTCCGCCCCGGCGTGTCGACCGGCAGCGCGGTGGCACGGATCGGGCACGCCGCCTGGCACGAGTGGCACGTGGGCTGGCGCGAGTTCGCCGACCGGCACCGCACGGGCGTGCTGATCGTCCGCAAGCCGGTGTCCGTCCAAGGCGTGACGGACGACTACCCCGCCATGCTCGTCGCGGGCCTGGACGCCGCCGTCGCCCTGGTCTCCGAATCCGGACCGCCGCCCGTGGAGGTCGACCGCGCTCGTGCGCTCGCGTCGTCGCTGCGGTCCACCGGCGCGGTCCTCACCCCGGCCACCGTCCGGGCCGCTTACCAGCTCGGAGCCGATGACACAGAGGTGCTTCTCAGCGCAGTGACCTGGTTGCGCCGGAACCCGGACGCGGGCGCATGGACCGCACGGCAACTCCCCGTCCCCGGCATGCACACCAAGTGGCTCGACACCCATGGCGCATTGCTGCGCGACGTCGCCGGACGCGACGTCCGGGACGAGGTCCGGCCCCGGCCGGCAGTGCTGCACCTGACCTACGTCGACCCGGGTCACGTCGCGTCGGGCCGCCGCAGACATGACGCATGGACCACCGGCGACACACACGACATCGCTTACCGGCCGCGGATCGTTCTCGTCGTCGAGAACCGCGACTCCCGGCTCTGGTTCCCGCCGGTGCGGGACACCATCGTGGTCGAGGGCGGCGGCAAGGCGGCCGCGGCCCTCCTTGCGAACGTCCCCTGGCTCCGAACTGCGGAGCACATCGTCTACTGGGGAGACATCGACGCGGACGGATACGCGATCCTCGACCGGTTCCGTGCCGCACTGTCCGAGCCCGCACCGGACGGCGCGCCACCGAAACCGGTCACCTCGATCCTCATGGACGCCACCGACCTGCACCGCTACGCCCAGCACGGGGTGAACCATGACAAGGCCGGTCGTCCCATCAAGACGTCCCCGGCGATCCTGCCGCACCTCACCGAAGCCGAGGCGACCGCCTACGACACCGTGGCGACCGCAGGCCCCACCCCGTTCCGCCGGATCGAACAGGAGATGATTCCCCTCGCCCACGCGGCGACCCGGCTGCTGGACGTCGCCACGACATCTCCTCCGTAAGAAGGCCACGACCATCTCACCTCGGCCGCGTCTGCGGGCGGGCAGTCCAAGTGAGCAGGGCCCGGCTGACGCCGGGCCCTTGTTCGGAGCACTCGTTGAGTGTGAGCTGCGCCGGCACTGCGTGCCGACGGGTTGTTCAGGGCCGCGGTGTCGTTCCGCGTGCGAGCAGCCCTGTGGCCACCGGCGCCATGAAGGCGACGGTGCCCACCACTGAGACCAGGGACACGAAACCGCCGATGATCAGGGTCGAACGCGGCCCGAAGATCTCGGCCAGCCAGCCGATCAGCGGATAGCCGATCGGGCCGCTCCCGATGATCGTCAGGACGTACAGGCCCGTCACTCTGCCGCGCATCTCCTCCGGAGCGCTCAGCTGCGTGAGAGAAGAGGCCGTTGTGACGAACGACGCCATCGCCATGCCCGCCGGTAGGTGCATGGCCGCGAACGCCCAGTAGCTCGGCATCAGCCCGGTCACGATGACGAGCACCGAGAAGGCCGTCGCCGCGGTCAGCATGCCCCGCATGCTCGGCTGCCTCCGGCGGGCGGAGAGCAGCGAGCCGGTCAGCCCCCCGACGGCCGTCATCGCCGTGACAATGCCGAATGACGAGGCTTCGGTGTGGAACACCTCTCGGCTCATCAGGGCATCGGTCACGGTGAAGTTCATGCCGAACGCCGAGACCAGCAGCATGATGGTCATCACCATGGCCAGGTCGCGGTGCTCCAGGACGTAGCGCAGGCCCTCGCGCAACTGGCCCTTCGCCCGTGCCACCGGCACCTTGACGTACAGCTCGTCCTCACGCATGAGGCAGAGCACGAGTTCCATGACGGCGAACGACGCGGCGTTGATGAGGAAGACCGGACCGGTGCCGACGGCGGCGATCAGTACGCCGGCGACGGCGGGCCCGAGAATCTTCGCCGTGTTGATCGTCGCGCTGTTCAGGCCCACGGCGTTGGCCACGTCGCGGGGCCCCACGACCTCGAAGGTGAACGCCATCCAGGCCGGTTTGTTCAGCGCTACGACCAGGCCGAGACCGAAGGCCAGAGCGTAGACGTTCCACACCTCGATGGAACCGGTGACGGTGAGCACGCCGAGCACCAGCGCGAGCACGCCCATCGCCGCCTGGGTGATCAGGAGGACGCGCCGTTTGCGGTACCGGTCGGCCAGGACGCTGCCGTACAGGCTGAACAGCGCCACCGGCAATGCCTGGAGGCCGGCCGTGATGCCGACCGCGGCACCGCTGCCGTGCGTCAGCTCCAGCACCAGCCAGTCCTGGGCGGTCAGCTGCATCCAGGTGCCGATGCCCGAGACGCTGTGACCTGTCAAGAACAGCCGGTAGTTGCGATGGTTCCGCAGCGCGCGGAACAGGTCGAGACCCTGCTGAACCGCTTCGGGATCCCTGCCTGCCGGGCCCTCCCTTGCGGAGTCGGCTCCATCCTTGTCCGGAATCTCGGACATCGTTGTTCCTCTCGTTTGCGTGGTCTTCTCGTGGCGCCCCTTGAACGCCACGGCTAGAACCGTCCGGCCAGTGCACGGCAAAGCAAGAGATGGCCGGCCCTCCACCCGATCGATCGGGCGCGCCCCCGCTGTCAGCTGCTCACGGCTCACCTGGGGGGCGCCTCACCTGCGGTTCGGTTCAGCGGCTTCCACGCCGTGCTGAGCGAGGACTTGACGCCTTCCCCACTTGCGCCACCGTCTCTGCGGCGGGCCGACCACACGCGGAGGAATCGATCAGCCGGTCACGGAAGTCGCCGCACGAGACTCTCGACGCTCGTCGGCGCCCCGCCCACGACTGCGCCCAAGGTTCCGGGACTACTCCGCCGGCGCGCTCCGGACGGCCGCGTGCACGACCTCCGCGACGTTGTAGCCGAGGATGCTCGCCACGTCGGTCAGCCCCGGAGTACTGAGGACCGCGTTGGCTTCACCGGCCTCCAGGCCGCCCCGCCAGCGGGTGTCCTCCCGGGGCTTCTCGTCGTTCCAGTACGCCCGCGCATGCCGCACGAAGTCCTCCGCCTCCGCACGCCCGGGACCGTCGAGCCGCCGGATGTAGTCCTCCAACTGCTCCTTGCCCACGTACGGGACGAAGGAGCTCCAGTTGCCGCCGGTGTCGTGGATCCTCGTGTTGTCGGGCTCCGCGTCCAGCGGAAGGTGCAGGAAGTCGGCAAGCCGCTCCAGAGACCGTTCCGGGCACGCCATGTGGTCCTCGTAGCGGACGACGATGTGCGGCAGACCGTACGTGTTGGCGGTGCGGAGGGCGTCCACGTACGTGTCCCGCCAGATGCCCGCGCCCCGCCACAGCGGCTCCCCGGTCCGGTTCCGGTAGCTGATCGCGAAGGCGATCGGGTTCCGCGCCGTGACGATCGCGTTCACCGGTGCCCGGTTCGCCGGGTCGGCGAGCTGCTGCTCGACGGCCTGCCGGAGCCAGGTGACGTACTTGCTCCCGTCCACGACCACCGAGACGCCCAGTGACCGGGCGAACCGCCGGTGCATGCCGAGGATGTCGTCGTACGACACCCGCTCCCGGAGCGCGTCCGTGAAGTGCGGGCACTCCTTGCCGAGCAGTGAACAGGGCCCGCAGCCTCGGCCGGCGTCCTTGTGGCTGTACTCGGGCATCTGCGTGAAGTTGTTCAGCTCGCCGACGTAGTGGGCGCCCCGGATCCGGGTGGTCATGTCGCGCCCGACCAGGGTCGAGCCCGAGAACAGCGTGCCGACGACGAAGACCGAGGTCGGCGGGCGGTCCTGCCCGTCGCGGAGCCTGGACCGGAGGTTCGCGAGCCGGCCAGGCTGAACGGGGGCCACCTGCTTCTCAGCGTCCATGTTCACGCCCACGGGAAAGATGAGGACCAGCCGGCCGGAACGAGACGACCGTGCAGAGCATTGTGCACGCTACCGTCGCCCACTTCGAGCGGCTCGCGAACGAACCCGTGCCCGGGATCTGCGAACGGGATCTCCGGCACCCGCATTGACCCTGTTCACTTCCGGCGGCGCTTTTGCTGGGGGCGCTTGGGGGTGGAGCGCTGGCGCGGCGGCTTCTTGCGGACGGGCTGTTGCTGGGCGTTGCGGCCGCGGGAGCTGTTGGGGGTGCGGCCGCGGACGATGCCGATCAGTTCCTCCATGAGGTCGGTCGTCTCGGCATCCAGCCAGGCCAGCCCGATCTGGGATTGAGGAGCGTCGGCCACGGTGCGGTAGGTGAGGTCTCTGCGGTGGTGGAGGCGGGCCAGAGACTGCGGAAGCAGGAGGACGCCGGCCCCCGACGCCACCAGCCCGATCGCGGCAGCGGTGTCCTCGGGACGGGTGAAGGCAGGCTGCCCGGGGCGGTCGCCCCAGGTCAAGACCTCGTCGAGCGGCTCGAACACGTCCTCGTCGGCGAGATCGGCAAGCTCCACCTCCTCCACCGCGGCCACCGCGTGGTCCTTGGGCACCACCACGACGGTTGTTTCCAGGTAGAGGGGGATCACATGGAGGCCCTCGCGGTCGACGGGCAGGCGTACGAACGCCGCGTCCACATCACCCTTCCGCAGCAGGGGGACGACTTCGGCGGCGGGGAACTGCACCAGCCGAAGCGGCACATCCCGCACCCGCTCGGCCCACACTCCAGCCCACTTCCCGGGCGTCACCCCGGGCACGTAGGCCAGCCGGAACTCACCTTCGGTCACTGCCTCAGCCTAGTCACGTCCAGGCAGCCCTCTTCCGCTGGCTACCCTTGAGTTCATGAGCGCGTCCAAGGCGAAGACCCCGCAGACCATGAAGCCCGCGACCGCGGCCAAGAAGCTGGGGATCCTGCTTTCGGCAGCGCCCGCCGAGTTCCAGGAAGGCCTTGTCTCCCGGGACGAATTGAACGCGCTCCAGGCCGACCCGCCCTCTTGGCTCGCCGACCTTCGCCGCGAGGGCCCCCACCCCCGCCAGGTCGTCGCCGCCAAGCTCCGTGTCTCCGCCTCGGGTCTGGCCCGCGCCGGCATCACGGGCCCCCTCACCACAGCCGAGATCGAGAACCTGAAGGCCGAAAACCCTGACTGGCTGGAACGCGAGCGAGCCGTCCGAGCCAAAGTCCGCGAAGAGGAACTCCGCCTCAAGCAGCAGCGCGCCAAGGCCTGACTCACTGGGGCTTCTCATCGCCGACAAGCAGCACGCACGCGTCATCGTCCGAACCACTCGACCGGGCTCCTGAGTAACGGACCGGCGTCAGCTGCTTCACCGATCAGAAATGCTCCGCCACGTCGTCAGTTCTGGCAGCCCCTCGCCACCCGCGGAAGGATTGACGACCATGACCGACGCCAGACCGCCAGGCGCCGACACGGCCGCGTTCATCGCGGCGGCCCGCTCCAACGACACGGCACAGTTCGCGCTCATCACGGAACGCTACCGGCGTGAGCTGCAGGTCCACTGCTACCGGATGCTCGCGAACTACGAGGACGCCCAGGACATGACGCAGGAGACGTTCCTGCGGGCGTGGAACAAGCGGGAGTCGTTCAAGGGCCACGCCGCGCCGCGGACCTGGCTGTACCGGATCGCGACGAACACCTGCCTCGACTTCCTGGAGAAGCGCAACGACCGCACACCCGTGCCCGCCGAGCTGCCGGACGCGGGCTCGGAAGTGCGTTACCTGCAGCCCTACCCGGACCGGATGCTCCCGGAGGACCCGCAGGAATCGGTGGTGGCGCGGGAGACGATCGAGCTGGCGTTCATCGTCGCCGTCCAGCACCTGCCGCCGCGGCAGCGGGCGGTGTTCATCCTGCGCGACGTCCTCGGCTGGCCGGCGTCGAAGGCCGCGGGCGCCCTCGAACTGACCGTCGCATCAGTGACGAGCGCACTGCAGCGGGCGCGCGTGACGATGCGCGAGCAACTGCCCGACCGCCGCCTCGACTGGCGGAGCCCCGCCACGCACGAGCTGTCGAATGACGAGCGCAGCGTGGTGAAGTCGTATATCGACGCCCATGAGCACAACGACCTCGACGGGCTGACGGCCCTGCTGCGCGACGACCTGCGCTTCGCGATGCTGCCCGAACCGGGCACCTTGGTCGTCACGGCCAAGGACGCGGTGGACGGCTGGGTCTCCGGCGGGCTCTTCCAGCGCGGCCACGACGACTGGCACTGCATCGCCACGACGGTCAACCGCATGCCTGCCGCCGTGCTGTACCTCCGCACCCCCGGCGACCCGGAATACCGTTTGCTGAACATCGCGGTCCTGCACATCGTGGACGGGAAGGTCGCCGAGCTCACCGGATTCGACGCCACCGACAAACCATGGCTGAGCCTGCCCGCGACGCTGTGATCAGACAGGTCCCCATCGTCGACCAGTCCAGCGCACGGGCCGGCGTCACCCGAAGTCACCGCGGATTGAGCACCCCGATTCCCTCATAGCCGAGGGTCACGGTGAGCATTTGGCCGTGCTCATCGCCTCGTCTCGTATCGGGTCAGCACCACGCCGCCGGGAAAGGTCCGCTTCTCGACCAGGTTCAGGTTCACCCAGTTGTCCAGCGCGGTGAAGAACGGCGTGCCGCCGCCCACCATGACCGGGTGGGTGACGATCGCGTATTCGTCGATCAGCCCGGCCCGCATGGCCGCCGCGGCGAGTGTGGCGCCGCTGATGTCCATGGCACCGCCGTCCTCGGCCTTGAGCCGGGTGATCTCGGTGACCGCGTCGCCGGTGACCAGGCGGGCGTTCCAGTCGACCGTGCTGATCGTGGAGGAGAACACCACCTTCGGCATGTCCCGCCAGCGACGGGCGAACTCGACATGCGCCGGTGTGACGCCGGGCTGCTGGTCGGCGGTCGGCCAGTGGGAACTCATCGTCTCCCACAGCCTGCGCCCGTACAGCGCCAGACCGGTCGCCCCCACCCGGTCGGACCACCACTGGAACAGCTCGTCGCTCGGCACGCCCCAGCCGAGGTCGTCGCCGGGCGCGGCGATGTAGCCGTCCACGCTCAGGCTCATGCCGTAGGTCAGTTTCCGCATCTGCCGGCCTCCTGTGAGTCGATCTCACACATACAGACGGGCGCGGCGCGGAAACCTAACCGGTGCGCGCGATGATCTCACGTGCATGCACGCGCCGGCCGGGACGGTCCCTGACCGGGGCTTTGAGTCGCCCTCGGCCTTAGGCTGGGCGGATGCGCAGAGTGGACCGCGTTCTCGCCCTGGCGTTCGCCGCTCTCCTGCCATTCACCGGATGCTCGCTTGCGGACACGCAGCCGAAGATCGAAAGGTCGGAGCTGATCGGGGTCTGGAAGTCCCACCAGGGCGGCCTCGTCGACTTCCGGTCGGACGGCACTTTCACCGCCCAGAACATCGCCTTCCCCGGTCAGTGCAGGACCGAGAAGGTGACCGGGGTTGAATACGCAGACCCTCACCGCGTGTCCGGCAACGGTACCTGGGTGGTGGGCAATCACAGTGACGAGCCCTACGGTGCGGTGATGGAATTCCACCCGAAAGCCGACCGCCCGATGGCGCGCAGTTGCACGGTTTGGGCGCCCCTCGTTCTTGACGACCACTCGACCATGCACCTGATGTACGACAACGCCGACGAACCTTATCGGCGCGGTTAGGGCGTGTGTGAGGCAGCGGCCGGCCCCCGGGGCATCGCGGTCGTCCCCATGCCCCGGACGCCTGTCTCCATAGGCTTCACTCCCATCCATTGCAACGTCTCAAGCATCGGGCGTTGCATTACCTTTCAGTGTCGTTGCAATGATTATGGCGCCTCCATCAGTGAAGATGCTGTTTTAGTGCAATGAGCGTGTTGCCTCGTCGGAAAAGCAACGTAGCGTTTGCAATGCCAGAATCAGAGACGAGTCGTAAGGCCACGATGTGAAGGCGGCCGAGCGAGCTATTTGAGAACAAGGTTTCCAGGAGTGCAGATGAACGGTATCTCGATCGCATCGGTCACCGTCGGCACGGCTCTGGCGCTGAGCGCCGTGGGCGCCGTGACGCCCGCTTCGGCGGCGCCCATCGTCCGGGCAGGGTGGAGCGCCGGATGGGCGGCGGCCGTGCAGCGCCCCGTCCCGGGCAACGACTTCGCCGGGCCGAACTGGTCCATGGAGGGCTTCGACGGCCAGACGGTCCGGCAGGTGGTCAGGCTGAGCAGCGGCGGCGAGCAGGTCCGCGTTCGGCTGTCGAACCTCTACGGCGACCGACCCCTGCGGATCACCGGCGCGAGCGTCGCGATCAGTGGGGACGGCGCCGCGCTCGAGCCGGGCGCCGTCCGCCGGCTGACCTTCGGGGGCGCACCTTCCGCGACGATCCGGGCCGGGCGGGTCGGCGCCTCGGACCGGGTGCGGCTGCCGTTCCGGGCACCCCGATCGCTGACGATCACCCTCTACCTGGCCGGCCCGACGGGGCCCGCCACCTTCCATGAGAACGGACTGGCGACCACCTACCGGGCGACCGGTGACCACACCGCCGACGTGGACGCGGGCGCGTTCGCCGGCGAGACCAGCCACTCGTACTACTTCCTGGCCGGAGTGGACGTCCGCGGGGGACACGGCCGGGGCACCGTCGTCGCGTTCGGCGACTCGATCACCGACGGGCACGGCTCCACGCCCGGCGCGAACCACCGTTACCCGGACCGGCTCGCCGAACGGCTCGCGGCGGCACGGCGTCCGCTGGGCGTCGCCAACGCGGGCATCGACGGCAACCTCCTGCTCAACGAGCTCACGCCGTGTTTCGGTGAGAAGGGCGTCACCCGCTTCCGGCGGGACGTGCTCCAGCAGCCGGGCGTCCGCACCGCGATCGTCCTGGAAGGCGTCAATGACCTCTTCGCGAGCGAATTCGACAACGGCTGCGGCACCACCCCGCGGGTGAGCGCGGCACAGCTCATCACCGGTTACCGCGCTCTGATCGGGGCCGCCCGCTCCCGGGGCGTGCGCGTCGTCGGAGCCACCCTCACGCCGTTCAAGACCCCCTACATCCCGACCGAGATGTTCGAACGCGCCGAGGGGATCCGGGAAGAGGTCAACCACTGGATCCGCACGTCGGGCGAGTTCGACGCGGTCGCCGACTTCGACCGGGCCCTCGCCGACCCCGAGGACGTCGACCGGATGCGCCCGGCCTACGACTCCGGCGACGGCATCCACCCCAACGATGTGGGCTACAAGGCCATGGCGGAGGCCGTCGACATCCACCGCCTCTGAACGGCCCCTTATGGAGGTCGGGCACAGGGCAGCCGTTGTTGCGTCCTCCGACGGCCAGCCGGGTCGGCAACTCTGTGCGCAGAGGATTGCTAGGAGCCCTTGAAGGCCGCCGGGTCATCCTCTCCTTGCCTTCCGACGCCCCAGATGCCGCCGGGCACGGCGGCCAGGTTGTAGACCGCGGTCCCGGCCGGGATCGTCACGGGCTCCCATTGGCCGCCGCTGTAGCGGTACGGGGGCTTCTCCGGCGGCGCGGACGCCTCCGGCGCGACCCAGGGGGTCCCGGACGCGTCCACGGTCAGGTCTCCGAGGTCGGGGTACCCCGCCGGGGGCGCGATGTAGGTCCATGCGGTGCCGTTCCAGTGCGCCAGTCGCTCGGCCGTGATGCCCCAGACGTCGTTCGCGGCGACCGGGACGACTTTGCGGAACCAGTCGTTGCCCGCGGGAAGTGGGACGTTCTTCCAGACCGCGCCGTCGAAGTGCGCGGCGGCGGGCACCTGCTGCAGGCCGTCCTTGTAGCCGACCGCCCATGCGTCGGACGCGGTGAGCGCCTGGAGGTCGGCGACGTAGTCGATCCCGGGCACGTCGACGGCGGTCCAGGTGTCGCCGGTGCGCTTGAACAGCCCGTCCCCGGACTCCAGGTCCCAGGTGCTGGCGAAAGTGCCCGCCGGGCCGGTGACGAGCATGGTGACGTACTTGGCCGGAACCGCGACCTTTTGGAACGCCGAGCCGTCGAAGCGTGCCACGTAGGTGCTCCACCTCCCGCTGGCACCGAGTCCGCCGGCGATCCAGGTCTCGCCCGCGCCTGAGGCGATTCGCGCGATCTCGCCCTGGTCCGTCCAGCCGTTGATCGGATACTCCTTCCACGACGAGCCCGCCCAGCGCCGCACGACCGGGTTCCCGTCGTTGTACACGGGGCACAGATCGCCCCAGCGCAGGCAGTACTTGCCCTGCACGCCGCCGACCCAGACTCCGCCCGCGCCGTCGGCGGTGACGTCGTAGAGCCGCGCCGTCGGCCACAGGAAGGGCAGGGGGGCCGTGCGCAGTTCGGAGGCGGCCGCGAGGGCGGGTCCGGGAAGAGACGCGATGGCGGCGGCGATGACGGCCGCGATGGCACGTTTCATGCGAGCACTATCCAACCAAACCCAAAAGAACACCAGTGTCTGCTAGTGCTGGGATCACGTTGGGCAGGGTGCTGCACATCGAAGACGTTGATCCGGAACGCCTCAAGACCTACAGCCACGGCGGAGTCTCCGGCGGCGTGGAAGAGGACTTCGCTCCCGGCCAGATCGTGGTCACTGCGGCGGTGGCGATGGGCTTCGCGATCGACGGCTGAACGTCCGGGGCCGGAGCGGGTCAGAGGTCTCCGAGCGCGGTGTCCGCGTCGGCGAGCCGGTCGGCCGTGATCGCGCGGCCGATGAGCGCTCGGAGGTCGTCGTTGACGTCCCAGACGTTGACGTTCATCGCGGCGGTGACGAGGCCGTCGCGGAGCCAGAAGGCGATGTACTCGCCGCTGGTGGTGTCCCCTCGGACGACCACGTCGTCGTCGGAGCGTGCGTGGCCGACGTACTCCATGCCGAGGTCGAACTGGTCGGTGTAGAAGTACGGCTGCCAGTCGTACCGGTCAGGACGGCCGAGGATCGACTTCGCGGCCAGCCGGCCCTGACGGATGGCGTTGTCCCAGTGCTCGACCCGCAGGGATCGTCCGAGCGCGCTGTTGCGGGCGTTCACGACATCGCCCGCCGCGAGGATCGCGGGGTCGCTGGTGCGGAGCCGTTCGTCGGCGACGACGCCGCCGTCGACCTTGAGGCCGGCGTCGGCGGCGAGAGCGGTGTTGGGGGTGGCGCCCGCCCCGATGACGACCAGGTCGGCGGGAACCAGGCCGCGGTCCGTCCGCACTCCGGTCGCCCTACCGCCGGATCCCACGATCTCGAAGATCGATACCCCGGTGCGGAGGTCGACCCCGTGGGAGCGGTGCAACTCGGCGAAGTACCGGCCCAGGCGATCGCCCAGCACGCGCTGGAGGGGGAGTGGCGCCTGCTCGAGCACTGTCACCTCACGACCGGCCGCGCGCGCGGCGGACGCCACCTCCAGGCCGATCCAGCCGCCACCGATCACGACCCATCGACCGCTCTCGTCCAGCGCGGCTCTCAGCGCGTCGCTGTCGCCGATCCGCCGGAGCGTGTGCACCCCGGCCAGCCCGGTACCGGGGATGTGAGTCCGGCTCCGATGACGACACATCCCGGAACTGCGGCCATCGCAGGCTCCTTCCTGATCCATCTCGTTCACGGCTAGGGGTTCACGGTCAGACGGTTCATGCATCACGTGCCGGGGGCCGGGCGTCAGGCGGTCGCCGCGGCGAGGAACTCGGCGCGGGTGGCCGGGTTCTCGCGGAGGGCGCCGGACAGTGCCGTCGTCCTGGTGACCGTCTCGCCGGCCCGTACGCCGCGCAGGGTCATACAGGTGTGCTCCGCCTCGATGACGACACCGACCCCGCCGGGGCGCAGCTGCTCGTCCAGCCAGGCGGTGATCTGCCGGGTGAGGCGCTCCTGAACCTGCGGGCGGCGGGCGAACATCTCCACGACGCGGGCGAACTTCGACAGCCCGAGGATTCGGTCGCCCGGCAGGTAGCCGACGTGTGCGGTCCCGGTGAAGGGGAGCAGATGGTGCTCGCAGACCGACTGCACCGGGATCGACCTGACCACGACCAACTCGTCGTACGCCTCGTCGTTGGGGAAGGTGGTCATTTCGAATGCGCGCGGGGTGAGCATCTCCCGGTACGCCTGGGCCATCCGCAACGGGCTGTTGTACGTGCCGGGCTCGTCACAGGTGACGCCGAGCGCTTCGAGGAAGTCCCGTGCCGCGCGTGCCGCCACCTGCAGGCCGACATCCGGGTCCATCGAGATCGGGTCGTGGCCGGCGGACGGGTGGCCGCTCGGGGAACTGATGGTCTCGGTCATGACGGAAAAGGGTCGGTGCGCATGGATTGGCTCCAGGTCTAACGGATAGTAGCCTTAACGTTAGAGTTCGAGCAGTTGTAACGTCAACCCCGATGTCCGTTAGAAGGTGGGGCGGGTGCCTCGATCCGTGCAGGACTTCGCCGGGATCGGTGCCCTTGCCGAACCGGTGCGCCGAGAGCTCTATCTCTACGTGTGCGCGCAGCCGGCGCCGGTGAGCCGGGACCAGGCCGCCGAAGCGGTCGGCGTGCCGCGCCACCAGGCCAAGTTCCATCTCGACCGGCTCGAGGCCGAAGGGCTCCTCGAAGCCGACTACGCCCGCCTCACCGGCCGCACCGGACCCGGCGCCGGACGCACCTCCAAGCGCTACCGCCGGGCGCCGCGCGATATCGCCGTCTCGCTGCCGGATCGGCGGTACGAGCTGGCAGGACGGATGATGGCCGAGGCGATCACGGAGTCGGCGCGATCCGGCACACCGGTCCTCGACGCGCTCCGCCAGGTCGCCGCCGAAGAGGGAAGGGCGATCGGGAGCGCGGTCACCGGCGACGGCTCTCGAACAACGCCTGCCGAGGCTCTCGACGCCGCCCTCACCGCGCTGGCCGAGTACGGCTACGAGCCGCGGCGCGAGGGCGACCGCGCGGTCATGGCCAACTGCCCCTTCCACGCCCTCGCCCGGACGCACACCGAGCTCGTCTGCCACATGAACCATGCCCTCATCGGCGGGCTCATCGACGCGGTCGGAGCCCTCCAGTTCGAGGCGCGTCTCGACCCCGGCGAGAACCGCTGCTGCGTGACCCTCACGCCGAGGCCGCGATGACGGCCTCTCCGCCCGGCGCTCATGCCGACGGGTCCGACGGGCGCGACCTGGTCGCCGTCCTGCGGCGCTGGGAGGATTGCGGGGCGGTGTGGCGCGTCCTGGCCCGGGGCCCGTCCGGGGTCACGGTGGCGTTGTGCCAGTGCGACGGCGGCCAGGAGGTCGAGCGGTTCACTTCGACCGATCCCCGACTGCTGGCATTCCTGGCCGGCCGGTCCAGCAGCGCTTCCGAGGAGGCCTGACCGCCACCGGGGCGGTCCGGCGCTCATGGCGTCTCGATTCTGGTGCCCGCCTCGCCGGCGAGCAGGGCGGGCGCGTCGGTGAGGGAGCCGATGACCGCCGCGGCGCCGGGACGCTGCTCGGCGAAGCGGCAGGCCGCTTCCGCCTTCGGCCCCATGGAGCCGCTCGGGAGGTCCATCGCGCGCAGCCGGGCCGGGGTGATGAGGCCGACGGGACGGGCGTGCGCGGTGCCGTAGCCGGCCATCACCGCGGGGACGTCGGTGAGCAGCATCAGCGTGTCCGCCTTCAGGCGCGCGGCGAGGAGCGCGGCCGTGAGGTCCTTGTCGACCACCGCCTCGACACCGTGGTGGTCCGGGTCGACCGGGACGCCTCCGCCGCCGGCCGCGATCACCACGCAGCCGTCGTCGACGAGCCGCCGCATGGCCGCGAGTTCCACGATGTCGCGCGGTTCGGGAGAGGGGACGACCCTCCGCCACAGACGACCGTCCGGGCGCATCGCCCATCCCCGAGCGTCCCGCAGCCGCCGTGCCTCGGACGGCGGGTAGCCGCGGCCGATGAACTTGGTCGGATCGCGGAAGGCGGGGTCGGCCGGGTCGACCAGGGTCTCGGTCAGCAGGGCGACGACCTCCCGGTGGGGAAGGACGCGGCGCAGCTCGCGGATCAGCCAGTAGCCGATCATGCCCTGGGTCGCGGCGCCGAGGGCGTCGAGCGGGTAGGGCGCGGCGAGCTCCGGGTCCGCGGCGCTCTCGATCGCCAGTAGCCCCACCTGCGGACCGTTCCCGTGCGTGACGATCAGATCGTTGCCGTCCGCCAGGGCCGCGAGGCCGCGGACGGCCTCGCGGACATGCGCGATCTGGACGGCGGCGTCCAGAGGCTCCCCGCGCCGCAGCAGCGCGTTGCCTCCGAGTGCGGCGACGATCCTCATCGCCGTCCCTCCAACCGGCCGGTCAGGAGGGCGTAGAGGACGGCCTGGGCGGCGGGGAGCCGGTTGGCGGCCTGTCTGAAGGCCAGTGACCGTCCGCCGTCGATGACGGCCGCGGTGACCTCCTCGCCGCGATGGGCGGGAAGGCAGTGCATGAACACGGCGTCCTCACCGGCACGGTTCATGAGGTCCTGGTCGACCCGGTACGCGGCGAACACGGAGCGGCGGCGCGCGCGTTCGTCTTCGGGATCTCCCATGGACAGCCAGACGTCGGTGTAGACGACACTTGCGCCACTGGCCGCCGCGGCGGGGTCCTGCGTCACCACGATGCTTCCGCCGCGCCTTTCGGCTTCGGCCCTGGCGGACGCGAGGGCCTCCTCTTGGGGCAGGTAACCGTGCGGGGAGGCGATGGCCATCTCCATGCCGGCGACCGCGGCGGCCTCCATCAGGCTGCGGGCGACGTTGTTGCCGCCGTCGCCGACGTAGGCGATGCGGTGGCCGTCCAGCTCTCCGAAGTGCTCCTTGACGGTCAGCAGGTCGGCGACGGCCTGCAGCGGATGGTGCCCGTCGGTCAGCGCGTTGACCACCGGGATCGGGGCGGCGGCCGCCAGTTCCTCGACGTCGGTGTCGGCGAAGGTGCGGATGACGATCGCGGCGGCGTAGGAGCCCATCACCCGGGCGGTGTCGGCGATGGTCTCGCCGCGCCGCAACTGCAGTTCGTCCGGCCCGACGGTGACGGGCGCGCCGCCGAGCCGCGCGACCGCCGCCGCGGTGGACAGGCGGGTCCGGGTGGACGGCTTGGCGAAGTACATCGGGACGATGCGGCCGGCCAGCAGCTCGTGAGCCGAGCCCGGTTCGTCCTGGAACCCGATGGCCAGCTTCAGCAGCATGGCCAGGTCGTCGGCGCTGAGGTCCGCGGTGCGGAGCAGGTCCTTCATGGGGTCACCTCGTCGCGGTGCAGGGGGCAGGTCATGCATCGGGGGCCGCCTCTGCCGCGGCCGAGTTCGCTGCCGGGGATGGTGATGACCTCGACGCCGTGGTGGCGGAGCATGGTGTTGGTGGTGACGTTGCGCTCGTAGGCGACGACGACGCCCGGTTCGACGGCCAGGACGTTGTCGCCGTCGTCCCATTGCTCGCGCTCGGCGGCGCGGACGTCCTGATCGGCGGTCAGGACGCGGACGTGCGGCAGGTCGAGGGCGCGGGCGATGGCGGGGAACAGCGCCTCGTTCTCGTGCACCAGCACCTCGGTGGCCCGGCCGGGCGTGAGCGTGTAGGACCGCAGCGGCGGCAGCCCGCGGTAGACGGTGAAGGCGTCCCGGTCGACCATGGTCATGACGGTGTCGAGGTGCATGAACGCCCGCCGCCGGGGCAGCTGGGCGGCGATGACGCGGTGCGCGGCGCCCTCGGCGAACAGCCACCGGGCGAGCAGTTCGATGGCCTGCGGTGTCGTCCGCTCGCTCATGCCGATCAGGACCAGGCCCTTGCCGAGGACGTGGATGTCGCCGCCTTCGAGCGTGGGGAGGGCGAAGTCCGCGCCGGGATACCAGACGGGCTGGGACCGCTCGGCGAACATCGGGTGGTACCGGTAGATCGCGTCGAGATGGAGGGTCTCGCGGCGGCGGGCGGGCTTGGCCATCGGATGCAGGGTGACGCCGCCGTACACCCAGGCCGATGGGTCGCGGGTGAACAGGTGGTTGGGCAGCGGCGGAAGCACGAAGTCGCCGTCGTCGAGCGAGGCCAGCAGCAGGCTGTGGACGGCCAGGCCCATCTCCGCCTTCGTCAGCCCGCCGATGAGGTGCCGGGCGAGGGTGTCGGGGTCGAGGCCGTCGAGCGCGGCCCGGACGGGACCGGCCAGCGTCGGCCCGAGCACGGTATCGGCGGCGGTGTGGTCCAGCACGTGCGCCCGCGCCTGGTCGTTCTTGAGGGTCTCGGCCAGCAGGTCGGCGACGTAGAACACCTGGACGCCGCGCTCGCGCAGAGTGTCGGCGAACACGTCGTGCTCCTGCCGGGCGCGCTTCGCCCACAGCACCTCGTCGAAGAGCAGGTCGTCCTTGTTGGCCGGAGTGAGGCGGAGCAGTTCCAGGTCGGGGCGGTGCAGCAGCACCTGGCGCAGCCGCCCGACCTCGGAGGAGACGGTGAACAAGGGATCTTTCCTTTCGGACGGCGGTTCAGGCGGCGGTTCAGGCGGCCTTGGCGGGCGGCTCGGGCTCGCTTCCGACGGCCTCGAGCGGGGTGCGGGCGTCGCGGTACTTCAGCCACGCGTAGACGGGGAATCCGGCGAAGACCAGCAGCGTGCCCTTGAAGACGACCTCCTGGCCGGCGCCGGAGACCGCCCACACCGAGTAGCCGAACGCCAGCAGCGCGATCACCGCGTCGCGGGCGAGCCGGCGCCCGGAGAACGCGGCATGGTCGGTGGCGAGCAGCACCAGTTCGGCGGCCGCCGCGTAGGCGTAGGGGATGACGGTGGTGAGGGTGGCGAGCAGGATCACGAAGGTGAACTGGTCGACGAGGCTCGCGTTGTAGTTCATCGCCATCAGCGCCGTCACCAGCACGCTGGAGATCACCAGACCGGCGACCGGGGTGCCGCCGCGTCCGGTGCGGGCGAAGATCCGGGGGAACAGCCCGTCGCGCGCGGCGGCGAACGGCACCTGGCATGACCGCCGACGGGGAGAAGGAGGCGGCGGAGATGTACGCGCGGGCCGAGGGCCACCCGGCCGCGGCGCGGTTTCCCTTC
>NZ_JBFARL010000067.1:0-36782 GCF_040674655.1 Actinomadura sp. NPDC049753
TCGACCAGGTCGCCCCCATCATGCGGCAGGCCATGATCGACATCGAGGACTCGCGCTTCTACGAGCACGGCGCGCTCGACCTCAAGGGCACCATCCGCGCGATGGCCTCCAACGTCGAGTCCGAGCAGACGCAGGGCGGCTCCACGCTCACCCAGCAGTACGTCAAGAACCTCCTCGTCGACAGCGCCAAGTCCGAGGAGGAGTACCGCGAGGTCACGGCGCCCACGGTCGGACGCAAGCTGCGCGAGCTCCGCTACGCGCTCGACATCGAGCAGCGCCTCACCAAGGACCAGATCCTTGAGGGCTACATGAACGTCGCCTACTTCAGCGCCGGCGCGTACGGCGTCCAGGCGGCGGCCAAGCGGTACTTCAGCATCCCCGCCTCCAAGCTGGAGCTCGGCCAGGCCGCGCTGCTCGCCGGCATCACCCAGAACCCCACGGCCTACGACCCCATCCGCAACCCCAAGGACGCGCGCAAGCGGCGCGACGTCGTCCTCTACCGGATGGCGCAGCTCGGCCACATCAGCAAGGCACAGGCCGACACGGAGGCCGCCAAGCCCATCCAGCTGAACCGCACCGACCCGGTCGGCGGCTGCGAGACCAGCAAGGCGCCGTACTTCTGCGAGTACGTGAAGTACGACATGCTCAACATCCTGTCGGACGGCAAGTACTGGCAGCTCAAGCCGAAGCAGCAGCAGAACGTCGTCAACAAGCTGAACCGCGGCGGCTACACCATCCGCACCACCCTCGACATGGACGACCAGCGCGCCGTCGACAGGGCCCTGCGCGGCACCGTCGCCCCCGGCGGCAACCGCGTCGGCGCCGAGGCGATGGTCGAGCCCGGCACCGGCAAGATCCGGGCCATCGGGCTGAGCAAGCGGTACGGCCCCGGCAAGGGCCGGACGACCATCAACCTCCCGGCCGACTCCGCGCACGGCGGCGGAAGCGGCGTCTCGGCGGGCTCGACCTTCAAGGTCTTCACCCTCGCCGCCGCCATCGACCAGGGCATCCCGGTCAGCACGACCATCAACTCGCCGCAGACCACCACGGTCAGCGGGTTCCAGTCGTGCCGCTACACCGGGATGTTCGACGGCAAGAAGGTGAAGAACGCCATGGTCGGCGGCGGTTCCTGGACGCTGTCGAACGCGGGTGACAGCGAGAAGGGCAACTTCGACCTGAAGACCGGCACCTGGCACTCGGTCAACACCTTCTACGCCGTCCTGGAGAAGCGCGTCGGCGTCTGCAACGCCGTCAAGATGGCCGAGAAGTTCGGGATGAAGCAGGCCACCGGCGACCCCCTGATGCCGATCGCCTCGCAGGTCCTCGGCGTCAACGACATCGACATGGTGCACCTCGCCGCCGCCTACGCCGGCTTCGCCGCCCGCGGCAAGTACTGCGCCCCCATCTCGGTGACCGAGGTCGTCGACCCGGAGGGCAAGAAGCTCAAGCTTCCCAAGCAGGACTGCCACCAGGCCCTCGACCAGGACGTCGCCGACAAGGTCAACTCGATCCTGCAGGGCGTCCTCACCAAGGGCACCGCCGCCGGGCGCGGCATCGGACGTCCCGCCGCCGGCAAGACCGGAACCTGTGAAGAATTCACCTGCGCCGTGTTCGCCGGGTTCACCCCGAACCTCGCCGCCGCCACCGCCTACTGGGACTTCCGCGGCCCCTGGCAGTACAAGGTCTACGGCGTCTACGGCGCGGACATCCCCGGCGGCATGTGGCAGCAGTCCATGCGCAACGCCCTCGCGGGCAAGCCCGCCCCCGGCTTCCAGACCCCGACCCGCGACTTCGGCGACACCACGAAGGTCCCGCAGGTGAAGGGCCTCACGGTCGCCGCCGCCACCGCCCGGCTCAAGGGCGCCGACCTGAATGTCCAGGTCGCGTCCGGCTCGGTCGACTCCGACCAGCCGAAGGGCACTGTCGTGTCCACCTCGCCCGACGCGGGCAGCTCCGTCCCGCCCGGCACCACCGTCATCCTCTACGTGAGCGGCGGCAAGAAGCGCGGCGCCCCGCCCTCCGGCGACTGACGCGAAAGGGCCCGGCGCCATGCCGGGCCCTTTCTCATTCCGCCAGCTGCCGCTTCACCTCAGCCGCGACGCGCCCGCCCTCCGCGCGCCCGGCCACCTTCGGGTTCACCGACTTCATGACCTGCCCCATCGCCCGGGGCCCCGACGCGCCCGTCTCGGCGATCGCGTCCGCCACCAGCGCGGTCAGCTCCTCGTCGGACAGCTGCGCGGGCAGGTACTCCTCCAGCACCTCGCCCTCGTCCCGCTCCGCCTGCGCCTGCTCCTCGCGCCCCGCGTCACCGAAGGCCGTCGCGGCCTCCCGCCGCTTCTTCGCCTCCCGCGTGAGCACCTTCACGACGTCGTCGTCGGAAAGCGTCCGCGACTGCTTGCCGGCGACCTCCTCGTTCTTCACCGCCGTGAGCGCCATGCGCAGCGTGCGCGTGCGCAGCTCGTCGCGCGCCTTCATCGCGGACGACAGATCGGTCTCCAGCTTCTCCTTCAGGGTCATGCCCAACATCATGCCCGTCCGCGACCTTCCGCCTCATCAGGATTACCGAGCGGCGCCCATGTCTGAAAGCATGGAACCCTGAGAAGGGAGAGCCGTGCGAAAGATCCACGCCGTGCCGCTGGGAGTGCTGGGCGCTGGCGCCGCGACCTTCGGGTACGCCTCGTTGATCGAGCGGAACTGGTTCCGCCTCCGCCGCTTCGACGTGCCCGTGCTGCCGCCCGGCCGCCCCCCGGTGAAGATCCTGCACATCTCCGACGCGCACCTCACGCCCGGCAGATCCCGCCTGATCCACTGGGTCCGCTCGCTGGACGCCCTGGAGCCCGACCTCGTCGTCAACACCGGCGACACCCTCTCCCACCGCGACGCGATCGGCCCCTTCCTCGACGCCCTCGGCCCCCTCCTCGACCGCCCCGGCGTCTTCGTCTACGGCTCCAACGACCTGTACTCCCCGGTCCTGAAGAACCCGCTCCGCTACATCTGGCGCACGAGCAAGTCCGACTACGGCCGCCGCCGCCGCGAGCCCGACCTCCCCTACCGCGAGCTCGGCTCCTCCCTCCAGGCCGCCGGCTGGCTCGACCTGAACAACCGCATCGGCCGCCTCAAGGTGGGCGAACTGGACATCGAGTTCGGCGGCATCGACGACTCCCACATCAACCGGGACCGCTACGACAAGATCGCCGGCCCCGTCGACCCCCAGGCCGACGTCCACCTCGGCATCATGCACTCCCCGGAGCCCCGCAACCTCGACCGCTTCACCGCCGACGGCTACGACCTCCTGCTCGCCGGCCACACCCACGGCGGCCAGGTCTGCGTCCCCTTCTACGGCGCCCTCGCCACGAACTGCGGCATCGACCGCCCCCGGGTCAAGGGCCTCCACAGGCACCGCGGCTCCTGGCTCCACGTCTCCGCGGGCCTGGGCACGTCCCCGAAGGCCCCCATGCGCTTCTGCTGCCCACCCGAGGCCTCCCTGCTCACCCTCGTCCCTCGCCGGTGAACTGGAAGACCGCCCCGCTCCTAGCAACCCTGTACGACGTCGCCGTCCAGAACCGCGCCCTCTCCCGCCTGGGAGCCCGCGCCCTCTGGAACTACGACATAACCCACCTCCACAAGGCCATAGCCGCCCATGACATGTCCGCCCTAACCCTGGACATCCCCTGCGGCGGCGGCCTGGCCATACGCAACAACCCTCGCCACGTGGCAGCCGACCTCTCCCCGACCATGCTCAAGAGGGCCCGCCGCAAGACGACAACCCTCGTCCAGGCCGACATCTACAACCTCCCCTTCCCCACCTCCACCTTCGACGTCTGCCTCACCTACAACGGCCTCCACTGCCTGCAAGACCCCCAAACCGCCCTACACGAACTAACCCGGGTCCTACGCGTGGGCGGCACCCTCCAAGGCACAACCATCGTCAAGGGCGCCGGCCGAGACCCTTTGATCAAGCTCCTCCAGCACCAAGGCGCCTTCGGCAACCCAGGCACCAGAGCCGACCTCCGAACCTGGTTGGAGGAGGCCGCCCTGACGAACATCACCCTCACGAGCTCCGGCGCCGTGACCGCCTTCACAGCCCGAAAATCAGGGACGCACCACTCCCCAGCATCCGCTAAGGTGGACTAGGCGCCGGGAGAACGTACGACTCCCGGGCAGCCACCACCGGGGTGTAGCGCAGCTTGGCAGCGCGCTTCGTTCGGGACGAAGAGGTCGTGGGTTCAAATCCCGCCACCCCGACACAAAGGTGCAGGTCAGAGGCCGGTTCTCCCCCACGGAGACCGGCCTCAAGATCTTTTGTCCGCCATTCGTCCGCGAACTCCACCGCCACCCACGGACACCGTCCACCTCGCACCAGCACCGACCGGACCACCTCCGCCCACCGCAGGTTCAGATCCGTGCCCCGTACGCCTGCTCCACGTGACCCGTCCGGACGTACACACCGCTGGCCCACGGCTCAACCTCCAGGCCATGACCTCGACCCGAGGCGGCCGCCATGCCACCCCAGAGCCCCCGGGTAGATTCCCTGGAGGCCCACTCCCCTCAGTGGCCTGGTTGAGGCCAGACGGTGGGCTCGTGGCGAGCGTCGTGTCGCCGTGGCCCCGTCAGGGCAATCGTTCTACCCAGCCGTACCGCTCAAGCCGCTCACGCGCTTTCTGGCGGTCATCGTCGGTGAAGAGCTCCTCTGGGCGAGGGACGTGAGCTTCCACGGTCAGATCAAGCCGCCGTGGTCCCGGAGGGTTGTGAACCCGTCCGAGGGCGTGTCAGACCAGAGAAGTTGCTTGGCTGCGGCCAACCCGCCTTCGCTGCTCACCATCTGCAGGAACCGAGTGGCGCTGTAACCCAGCTCTCGCTTGGCCGCCTGGTAGATCGCCACAATGGCCCTATGGAAATCGCGCTCACACCCCTCCATGCTTCACTCCTATCCGGAGGCTGCGCGCTCTCCGGTTGCGTCCGCGGAGGTGATGTATGAGTTTGACCCGGTCAGAAGGCGTGAACCTGACGTGAGTTGCCGCCACAACCTCAAGCCTCCCTCTCTAGATCTCGCACACCGAGCCGCACCGCCCCACCGGCATCGCCCGCCAGCAGGGTAGGTGGGGATGCTGCGGTCAGTGCCCGCAGGAACTCATAGCCACGCCTCGCGGCACTGCCCCAACCACCGCCTCCGCAACTTGGAGCCCAGCCTCTTGTCCTGAAGGCGCGAGGATCTCGCCCGACGTTGACACACCTGGGCTAGAGAAAACCTCGCCCGTAGGGCGAAGCTTGGCCGGCGGTTAGGGGAGGGGCCAACAGCACACTTCGGCCAGAAGCCAAACACCACGAGCCTCTGCGGATTAGGTAGTCACCACCTCAAACTTGCAGAGCCATCGGTAAACGAGTCGGGCTTGCGTCGGGCTCAGACCTGCAGGCGGCGTGGTACGGAGGAGGTCGCGTACATCATCGGGGCTGTGCTTCTGGGTGAGGTCGACAATCTCAGATGCGCCGGCGATCCGATCGAGGAGGCTCTGCCGAATGATCGAGATAGACTTCTCGCGAATGAATCTCTCACCAAGGTCAGTGAGTCTGACCTGGCGACCTTGAATATGAACGAGACCAAGGGAAACGAGCACGCGCATTCGCCGACGTGCGACGCTGCGGAGCGTGATGCCCGGAAAACGTTCTTGGAAGGCATCGAGATAGGCGTCAAGGTCCGGCGACTCCGGAACCAGGCCAGCCATATCGGCGACTATCTCCAGGTAATCGCCGCTGCGACCTTCGGGCAGCTTATCGAGAAGATACCGCTCTCCGGGACCTTTGGGGGAGTCGGCAGTCTCCTCCACTTCATTGCTTTGCCACTCTTCGCCGTCTTCCTTGGCCAGATACTCCCCGACACGGTTAATGTCCTGGAACGAGGTCTCGCTGACCTCGATAGCGAGAAGCTTCTTGGCGTGCAGAAGCAAGCTCTCCGGGCGCAGCATAAGCAGCCGGCGGCCGGTGAGGCGCTTCATCTCTTGAACTAGTTCGAGGCGGGGGCCGCGAATCTCGCCATCTTCCTTTCGCCACCAGTCCTCTTTGACGTCCCCAGTAACCAGGAGAACGTCCACGTTGCGCACCTTCACCTCTTCTATGACCTGCACCCATAGAAGATAATCACCGGCAGCCTTGGAGGCACCGTCCTCGCCTCTGACCTTGCTCTTGTCTTTATAGCCGGGCGGAATCGAATTTTCGATTCGCTCCATCGCCTGCTTAACTAGTACCGCTCTCTTACCTTCGGAGAACGGCTCGCCTCGTCTGCCCGCAATGAGCGGCTCGAGATCGTTAACAACCGGGTCTTCGTGAGTCGCGCGCGACAGTTCGGACGATTCCCGGTCGGCAACCTGCTTGATCGTGGCAGTTACTTCATCGAAGGCATTATCGAGCCTGTTCGTAAGATCAGCAGCCACAGTATCAGTGAGTGCGATTCTTTTAGACCAGCCCCTAATTATCGCCAACGAATCGTTCAGCTTGGCTTCCAGCTGCTTGATCGTGTCCCGAGCATTCGAGGGATCGCGGATGGTATTCTCTCTGTTGCGCCAGAATTCATCAAGTGCCTGGTGAGGAATCCATAGCCGGTCCCCGATCTTAGTAAGCACCTCTAGGAAGTCAGCTCGGGTAGTGCTGGTGTAGCGGTAGAGATTGAGGAGAACGTTGGCGTCGAGTACTACAAGGCCACGGGTCAGAACCTGCTTGAGGTCGCGCTCGCTGGCCGTCCGGTAGCCCTCGAAGCCGTCGTACAGACCTGACTTCCTCGAGTGTACTTTGCTCACCTTATCCAGGCTTCCGCAAGAACCCGTCGGATGCCACCCCTTTTGAGCGATGGACTGGATTGAGTGGTCTTCGCACTGCAGGGAGTACCCCCCGGGGCCTGTATCGGCACCTGCAGCCGGTCAGGGCTTCTCCCGATCCAAAGCCTGGAGGAGGGACCCAGATCGGGGAGCACACTAGCGGTCGAAAACTATCCCGGCAGCAAGCGAAGACGGTAGGCGTCGGTTATGGCGCGAGTCGTCCAGCTATTCGTCATCGAGAAGGTCCGCGAGCTTAGTAGCCGGCGCGTGGGAGTTGTCTCCTCCTGCGTCTTCAACGTCATCCTCGGTCTGTTCAACGACCGCCGCCAACCCCTTCGACTTCCCTCGTTCCTCCCGATACCACAACTCATACGAATCCTCGGGGAGGTCGAACCAATCTCGAAGAGACCGCATCAAGGCCTTGCTTGCCGCAGCCTCGGCTTCCGAGCGAAGCTTGGCCTCTTCTGTGCTGGGGCGGCTGGTCTTTAGTGCCTTGAATCTCTGGTCAGTGCACAGGTCGAGGTAGAGTTCTCGTGCCTGCCCCAGAATGTTGTCGAACCCGTTGCGGTCTGGGATCCAACTAGCGATTGCCTCCCAGGCCTCAGGCACAGCCAGCATCTGTAGCCAGAAGAAGCGGAAGTAGACTGCCTGAGGAGTGTCCATGTTCGCGATCTGATTGACAGGGTTCTTGATGTCCTTCTTTACAAGTACCTGCCTTCGATCCTTGACCTTACCGTTGTCCTTGGCAAGGAAGGTGTTGAGACCTTCTACCATCGCCTCCGCAAACGATGGAAGGTCTGCCAGATTCACTTTGCCGACCTGCTTCTTGCGAAGCTCCCACAAGGTCCCCATCGTCATAATCAGACCGAGTTGGCATGCGTGAGTATTGAAAACCGCATAAGCGTTCTTAGAGACTTGTACGACCTCTCTCTTTCCGGACTCCAAGTAGGCATTAGAACGGTATACTTCGAAGTCACTCTCTCGCTTCTTAAGGAGCTCCCACGCGCGAACTACATCCGATTTGGATTGCTGGCGGGTCGCACCTTTCCCTTGCTCAGTAAGATAGTGATCGTAGCTATCCCGCAGCGTCCAGTAGACACCTACCCCGCTGAACAGTGCGTCGTGAGCCAGTGACATGAAGGTGTCATCTACATGCCAGTCGTCCTTGAACTTCGTGAGTGCGTTTGCGTGAGCCGCGTAAGGCGCAGTCCTGGAGAGAAGGGTAAGCATCGCTCGGCCCCAGGTCTGTGTAAACTGGTGACTTATAACACTGCTCTGGCCAAGCGGAAACTCGCGGTCACCTATATTGTCGCGCTGATAGGTAAATCCGCCGTCCTCGACCTCGGAGCCAAAGAGCTCAGCCATATTTAGCTGCTCGCGCATAAACGCGTCTCGCTCGGGAGGACTTGGCCTCCCCACTATCTTCAGCTTAACGTTCTGGAGATACTTCGGTGGGCCGAAAATACACCGATCAACTGCCATCTTCAGCAGGTGAATATTGGTCATTACTGACCAGCGAGCCGGCCGAGAGGAATTTACCTCTGGATTGTCATATTCAACGGCGTAGAGTGGCAGGTATTCCGCGTTATGATTCTGATTTTCCCGTAGCTCTCCGAGCATGCTCCGTGTAAGGACGTTGACGAGCTCAGAGTCCGAGAGAAGAATGATGCGTGATTCGCTCGGCGGCTTCGCCTCCTTATTGACGTCGACGAAGAGCTTGCGGGCGGCCCTGTGTGGCTCTTGTTCCGGACCCGTCTTTTCAGGAAACCAGCATACTGCCACCGGAACTTCGATGGCGCTCAGGTCGAAGTCGCCGCCATGGCGACGAAGCTCCTGCTTGACCTGAGCTTCATAGAACGACCGGAAACGAGCTCCGGTTGTCGTCTGCCAGCTATTCGTATGTGTACGCTCGATTGCGAGCAACGCCATTGCACGGTGTTGACCGTCGAGGACAACCAACCTGGCATCGGACTGATTCCACCGGAGTCGTGCCAGACTTTCTGGATGAGGCTCATCATTTGGCGTGAGGAGTCGTTCGACCTGGAACGCACTCTCCGCGCGCTGCATCCGCCATTTAGCATTGTCGATCGTTTCAACGCTGGCCTCTGCCAAAGCTGGAAAATGGGAAGGCCTATTATTGTGAAAGGGCAGAAGAACCGCTACTATTGGCGGAAAGAAGGCGGGGCTAGCTACCTCTGGGCGCAAGAGATAAGGAATCAGATTGACGGCGACCCTATGGTCATCAAGGTCTCGCTGAAGTAGCTGGCTGAAATCGAGAGAGCTCGCCTCCATCACCTCACGGACCGGAGCCAGACTCTTAGTAAGTTGACGCTCCGGGTCGCTTGAGTCGGCGCCGAGCCTAGCCTTGGTCATGACATAGTCGACGCGTCCAGCCGGAGTAGCGAAGCTGCCCCAGGTCCCTCTCACCCAGTTGCTGAAGGTAACGCTAGTCCCGAATCCGTACATCGCCTACTGCTTTCCCAAAATCGGTGAGTACAGCCTGTGCAGAAGCCATTCGGTCGACTCCGCAGTCCTTCTAACTTCTTTAACGGTGACGCCGTCTTGATCGTCCTCCTCGAGATGAATCACCCAGACCTCGAGATTGTTCATCGAGATCCCCCGTGCAGCCGCCCTTTGCCCAAACGACTTGCCACGAAGCCTGATCACTTGAGCATCTTCTGGGTGGTCCCGAAGCCATTCGTCCGCTTGTTCAAAGTCGCGCTTGTGTTGCTTTAGTCGATTCTGCAGGTTTTCGGCGACTCCAATGTAGAGGGGAGAGGAGAAGACGGGTGTTGCTGCCTTGAGCAGCGTTGCCATAACCCGCCTCCGATCCTCTGATCCCAGTGTATCGAGCAAGGCCCCCAGTCGATCCTCGTCGCCCGACTCGGACTCAACTGGGCGAAGCGGATAATCTAGCTCAAGCAACCCTTCCCACCGAGACCCGTATGCACCGCGCCCAGCAAGGTCGATCGGGAGCGGTTCATAGTAACTTGCATACCGCCGCAAGAGGTTGAGAAAACCTAGGATTGCTCCGTCCGATGCCCCGTCTGGCTTAAATTTCCAATCTTGAATACTGGCTTGAAACGTGGCGTACCATGCGTACAGGCCGGGACTTTCTGGCGTCTGATCCACATCCAGCATAGTGAAGCTGGCCGTTTGGGCAGTCAAAGCCACGGTATATGTGTCCTCCTAGCGAGCCACCATGCGGACCAATGGCCACAGTCACGCGGATCTCGTGAAGCCGGTCAACAAGGCTACCTCCTGTGAGGTCGCCAAGGGGAGCCCTCGTTCCGAACTCACCTCTCTCGGCTCTGAGGGCGGAAGCTTCTTTCTTCTTGCGGTGGTGAGCTGGCGAGCACAGCGTGTTGCGAATCGTCGAGCTCGTTCACGCCGTGGAGGGGTACCTGGTAGAAGGGTTGATCAACGCTCTGCGTTACGGCTCATCCGTTGCTAGACGGACTGATCATTCCGGCGACCGAGCGCTGGCAGATCGCAAACATAAGGTTGCGCCTGCGGAGAGGATGGGCGAGTCTTTGCAGGTGACGAAAGCGGTGACGTGGCCTGAGACGGCCCCACCGCTTAGATCCATCAAGGCGGATGGGCTGACCCAGTCGGGGTGGGACTTCCAAGCAGATCGGGGTGCGAGCCGGACCTGCTGTGGTCGCTGGGGAGACTTTGGCTAAGGCACAGATGACGAGGCCCAGGCCATCGCGGTCAGCGCGCTGGTTACGGACAGTGCTCGGACTAGCTCGTCAGCAGCCGTAACGGCTACCCAATCCCCGGAGTGGGACATCCTCGCCGGCACTGTGATGCTGGCGATCCCCACCGCTATTGGTCCCACCGCCCGCGCTGCCGTCGTGGTCCTTGGTGCGAGGCTTCTCCAGCCGGCCTGCCGCTGAAGAGTTCCACGCCCTGCACGCCCCGTGTCATCACCCCTCAGGAAGCTAAGCACTGCGAGGCCGCCGAGCACCTTGCCGCATGCGCTTGCCTTCCTCGAGTCTCCGCGGAAGCCGTGCCCGCCGACCCGGTCGACCGCGGGGATCCGCGGGGCGGGCTGCCCTTCGACTGACCTGCCGGTCCTTGCCCCAGGCGTCACCTGCTGCGGCTGGACCGGCAACGTGCCCCAACAGAGGCCTTGTCACGCAACTCCACCGTCACAGTTCTGCCTGTCACGCCGGGCTGCCGACGACCATCACTCTCGATGCCGTGCCGGGGAGCTCGATGGCCAGCGTTGAGTATGCGCGATACCGATGTCGACCATCATGTGGAAGCCGTCGTCCTGGGAGTCGACAAGCATAAGGACATCCAAGCGCCGCGGTCCTCACTCTCATCGGCGGCGTCATCGCACCCCTTGTTTGCGCCCACGACGGCCGACTTCCAGCGGGTCGCCACATCTTCCCGCTCCCTCAGCTTGATCCGACAAGCCGGGAGAAGGCACCGGCTCCCACGGATCCCGCTGGCCCGACAACTGCGACCCCAAGAGCCGAGGATTCTGAGGTCAGCCGACGCGATCGTGCAGGGCAGCGGTGACCTGGCTAGCTCAACACCATCGGTGATTGAGAGTGCGACCTGGTGGTACTTATGGAACTTGGCGTTCACCGAAGCAATTGATCAGGTTGCAGCGATTGAAATCAGATCCGCGGCTGATTTGAGGTCTCGGCGTCCTGCTAGATGACCGATGCCGCGATGGACATGAACGGTCAGGATATAGGAGAGATTCTCTTCGGTAGGCTCCTGGCCGTCAGCCAGGCACTGGTGTTTAAGAAGCGCCAAGTAGATATCCCCGTAGGGGCCAGCGAAAGTCTTCCAGGTCATTTCTACATTGGAGTCAGTATTAATATCGCGGACTAGGGGTGGGGATGGGTCCTGGAGAGAAAGCGCGAGCGCCCAACGACACAGAGTGTTCCAGTTCTTAATTCCGGTAATTCGCTTAAGTCTGATTAGCTGGTCTTTTGCCGGCTGAGAGAGTCGAACGTTATCAAGCGACATGCACAGTACCCCCACTCCACCAGTATCCCTTTTCGACCGACGTAGTGAACGTCTTATCATCGTGGATGAGTGTGTAGGTGTGAGCAATCGAGGGCTCTAGCTTGCTCAGCAGGTGTTCGTCGATTTCCTCATCTGTGGACAGCAGTAGCACCTGGTGACTGGCACGCGGGAAATAACGGTCCACCAGGTGCTCGCGATGGCGGCTGTCGAGCCGACCAAGAGGGGTATCGATCACAGTGGGCAGGCGATTACCAGCCACCTTCGCGAGCCCCCAGAGAAGCGAGACAGCCAAGAGCTGACGTTCCCCGGCGCTGAGGCGTGAAGGGTCCAGCTCTTGGTCGTCAGGACCGACCAAGGTGAGTGTGAATTTCTCAGTATCGATGCGAAGATCGCGGACGAGAGCGGACTTACGCATGAGGTACTGGAAACTCTTCAGGACGGCAACCTCTAGCTTGTTGATATGGCGCTGCAGGAGCGCGGCACCAAATTTCTCCATGGTGCCCCTCACCTTGTCGGCATACGCAACAATGCGCTCCGCGTCCTCTACCTTGGCAAGCTTTGCTGCTCTTCCCTTGTAGGCACGTTCACGGTCAAGTATGAGTTGCTCGCGTCGGCGTCGCGTAGCTTCCAACTCTTCTTTGAGTTTACCGAGTTCTGTCCCGAATCGAGTTACCTCGTCGCGCTGAGAATCCCGCTCCTGGAGAAGGACAGCGATCACGTCGTGGTCGGGTACGCCAGCGAGCTGACGATCGAGGACGCTTAGACGTTCCTGGTAAAGCTGTGCTTGCTCGATAAGTTCGCGCGCCCGTGTCGCCTCCTGACGAAGGATCTCATCCAGGGACATGAGCTGAGAAAGCGACTCGACTGGAAAGTCGAGCACTTGAGGGGTTTTGTTGATGACAGAAACCCGCTCTTGACGGTCAGCGCTTAGGTGCTTTTCTGCGAGTGCGAGACCATCTGGGGGGAGAAGATCCCGAAGGAGGCTCAGCAGCTTAGAATCCCGCTCGCTTAGCACCTCGATGACCTGAGACGCTTCACTCGCATCTCGCTCCCTCTCAACCTGCTCACGAACCGCGGAGAGCTGTGGCGCAAGCAGTAGGAGAGGAAGAGGACCAGTCGCAATAGTGCCAGCGAGTACCTCGTTGATGCTTTTGAGCTGAGAGGCAGTCTGAGAACGCTCAGCTTCCAGTTCGGCGCGCCGGGCGTAGAGGTCGCCACCTTCCTTAGCAAAAGCCTCGTCGATGGTGGCGAAGCGCCGCTCTGCCGCTTCAAGCCTGGAGGCCATCGAAGCGACGCGTTGGTTTATCTCGTCCCGCAGCTGGTCGCATTCCCTGATTTGGTTCTCGAACTGGTGGATCTTGTCAAGAGCCTCTCGATCTTCCTTTGGGATCTTCTGGCGCCGCTGTACAGCGAGCAGGTCGTTACGCAGCCGCTCAACCGAGCTGAGTCCAAACAACGACTGCACGGCCGATGCGATGACCGACGCTGCTCGGTCCGGATTGGCAAGTGACTCAATCTTCTCGCCATCAAAGAAGAAGAGCGAGGATGCCTCCAGGGGCAGGAGGTCCTCCACGTAGTCAGCCCATTGCTCACTGACAACTAGATCGAGTTCGCCGTCAATGAGCACATTGAGAAATTCGCGGACGGACTTGCCCTTGACCTCCCAGGACCGGACGACCTTATAGATTCGCTCGCGTCCTTCTACCGTTGTGGAGAACTCGACAACCACTCTGGCATGTTTAGGGCTTGCCTGACGGTTGACGCTCTCGCGGAGGTAGTCATCGTAGGTGCGGGTACCGCGTCCACTTGTGCGGGCCCGTGCGCCGTAGAGTGCCAGCTGAATTGCGTCCAGCAAAGTGGTCTTCCCGCAACCATTGAGCCCACCGATCAAGATGACGGGTCGGCCAGGACGAGTCGTCAGATCAAGAGACTGCCTTCCTCTATAGGCGCCGAAGTTCTCAAGGGTGACGTTAAGCAGGAGCATCGGTGATCTCTTCGTTAAACAAAGGCAACTCAGGGGCTGTCTTCTCGCGCTGAATCCGCAGTGCGCTCTGTTCGGCGTCCTCCTTGTTCTCGTAGTAGCCGCGCCGAATCGTCTTCTCTAGTTCCTCAAAAAGGCCCGCCCTGCGAGTCATTGTACGGAACTTGCGCTCCACTGCCAGCAGCTCTCGTGCGGTAGCGAAATGCAACTTGTCGTCACCACAGACTTCGCGAAGCAGTTCCATTTCGTCGCCCGCAAGAGCGAGCTGCTCGTCTAGCGGTCCCCCCGGGAACTCATCTCCGGTCTCCTTCTCATAGATTTTGGGAAGCAGGTCTTCCACCTCATGCTTCTCGAAAACCCAGATGCGGCGGATCTCATGAAGCTCACCCATGGTGATCAGTTCGATATCCCGGACACTGCGGGGACCGTTTTGCCGGACCCAAGTCTGGGCATTGAGAAGATCTCGCAGCCAGTTAGCGCGTGATTCCTGTGTGTAAGGACCGTGGACGACCTGGTCGTTGAACAGCTGGATAGAACCGTTCATCTTCCGCCAGTCGCGGAGATGCTTGTCGTCACGACGCCCCTCCTCGTTACGGACGTCTAGCTTGTTGCGCAGCTCAAGGAGCGGCTGCATCCACTCCTTCTCCTCATCGTTCTGGATCATCGCTGCCATGGACTTGTCCTGGTCGACGAGGGTGCAAGTCCAGCATCCGAACCGGCTATCACCACACGAGGGAGTGGTGTTATCCACGACCAGCGGACACTCTCCATCACTAGAGGCGCCCTGATACATGGTCAGGAGATCCTTGTTGTTGTGCCCCCATGGGTTAGGACGCTGCATGAGGAATGTCCAGACCTCATCGTTGGTCCACTCTTCGATTGGACTGTAGACAAGTGAGTTGGGAAGGTTCCCGTTAGGAGACAGCCGGTCACGGACTCGGTGCTTCTCATGGCGTGTCATGGCTCTCGCCCGAGCCTGGCTCTCCGCTTTGCGAATGCCTAGGACAAGAATCGTCTCACCGTGCTCACGGACTACGTTGCGAATGAACGAGTTGGAGGGGCGAATCTTGAGTCGTTCGGTGCACCAACGGAACTTAGGGCGCGGTGCTGGATATCCCTTTCCGATCAGGCCGACCCAGAAACTGTCCTTGACTTCGGGGGTGAGGCGGTGTGGTTTGATCGGGAGATGACGCTCCTCCGCTGCCTTCTCCATGGTGGCTAGGGACTGTGTGACCCAGCTGGCGACGATCGGATTCTCTACCAGCGTGTCGGTGGAGATCACATGTACCGGCTTGGTCCGCTTGTCCTCCGGTAGCTCCTGAAGTGAGAGCCATACCAGCTGAAGCACGGCTGTGGAGTCCTTGCCGCCGCTGTAACCGACTACCCAAGGGACCTTGTCGGCTAGATAGAGCTCCTGGATCTCCTCAATCAACCCCCTGACGACAACGCCAAGCCCTCCACGTTCTTTGAACGGGATAGCCCGGCGGGCTGGGATGCCCAAAGGGACGCTCATCGCTCTCCTCGCAAGTGTGTTGCTTCAACGCTGGCCTCTTCGGGGCCAAGCTCCATACCGAGCTTCTGGCGCAAGTAGTTGACTGTGAGCACGACGTTGGAGTGGTTCTTGGAGACGCGCCCGCCGACGATTGCTCGGCCCTCCCAGTCGTGGTTGGTTCGGGACCAGTCGATTTTGGCCAATGGCTCCAGCCGCGGTCTCCACGAATCCGGTTCTGTGGATATCTGCAGAAGAGTGTTGCCGAGCCGGCCAAGGGCATGCAGCGCGATCCCGTGACTGTGCAGGTACTGCTTCCGGACCTCTGCTGCCGCCATCTTCCTCGTCCGGACGAGGTCCCACTCGGGGATCAGCGCATCGATGGCCGTCCAGTACTCGTCCGCAAGTCTGGCCGCCTCGTCGGCGTCACTCAGCTCAAGCCCTTGCAGTAGCGAACTGGACGCATAGTAGAGGGCACTGAGTGTGAACAACTTGCGGGATCTAGCTGACAGCGTGCTGCTCTCCATCTCCACGAAGTTGCGGAAGACCGGTGACTTCAGTGCCAACAGCCTGGCGGCTTTAGCGCGTTCGTCACGGTGGTCGTAGAGCACACCGATAGATCGGGCTGGACGGACTGCATGCCGGTTGAGGTCGGCAAACATCTGCTGGCTACGAGACAGCCCCGCGTCGTGGAAGAAGACGACTGCGATGGTCTCATCGCCCAGTTCAGGGTTCTCAGTGAGCGCTGTCTCGATCGCCGCTCGCCGGTGCTGGCCGTCGTTGATGAGGAAGCGGGCAGCCATAGGGATGTGGAGCTGCCCGATGCGCATGCCGGGCCCCTCGTCGGCAATACCGACAAAACGCATCTCCCCGTCCACCGAAGCAGTCAGCGCCGAGAACACGTAGTCGGTCGGGTTGCTGACGATGTAGGAGGCGAGAGCAGGGATGCGTGCCTTGTTGAGCACTCGCTGTGCCCGCACCTCGGGCGCCAGCTCCTCCTCGTCGAACAGGAAGATCTTGGGGATCAGGCGGAGCGGACACATCGAGACATAGAACTCTCGCTGTGCCTGGATCCCTCGGATCGCAGGGAAGACGTACTCGAACCCTGCTGTTGTTCCACTCGCCGATGGCGAAGACAAGAGTGACCCCACTGGCTTCACGCTACCGGATGTACGTTTAGTTTTTCACGTGCATACGTGAGAGTCGAGCGGCCGGAGGGGTGCAGGAAGCATGACCGTGTACTTGGACTCAGCAGCCACCACACGGGTCGATCCTCGTGTGGCCGAGGTGGTCCTCCACTGGATGACCTCGGAGTTCGGCAACGCCGGAAGCCGCACCCACGACTGGGGGACCAGGGCCAAGCGATGCGTCCAGCAAGCCCGAGACCAGCTCTCCGGGCAGCTGAACGCCACCGCCTCTGAGCTGATCTTCACGTCAGGCGCGACCGAGAGTAACAACATTGCCCTGCTCGGTCTGGCTCCACACGGCGAGAACCATGCCCGCCGGCACATCATCAGCTCCACGATCGAACACAAGGCCGTCCTCGAGCCCTTGGAGCACCTTGCTTCTCGTGGGTTCGAAGTTGACCTGATCTCGCCGGGTCCCTCTGGCAGAGTGAGCGTGGAAGCCGTACAGGAGCGCTTGCGCGATGACACTCTGCTGGTCTCCCTGATGCACGTCAACAACGAGACAGGAGTGATCCAGCCTGTCGCGGAGCTAGCCGAGCTGCTGCGCGAAACCCCCACCTACCTCCACGTTGATGCCGCACAGGGGTTCGGCAAGCTCACTCAGGACCTCAAGGCACCGATCGATATGATCAGTATCAGCGGCCACAAGGTTGGCGGCCCCAAGGGGATCGGAACTCTCCTCATCCGGCGACGCGGTCGCGACACTGTTCCCCTGACGCCCTTGATGTACGGCGGCGGCCAGGAGCGCAAGCTCCGACCGGGGACACTCCCGGTGCCGCTCATCGCCGGGCTTGCCAAGGCCGCTGAGATCTTCGAGAAGGAACATCAGCAGTGGTGGGACCAAGCGGCGACCTTCCGTGCTCACCTGGTTGAGGCCTTGGGCAAGACGCAGGTGCGTTTCCATGGCGACCAGGACCATGTGGTCCCCCACATCCTCAATCTCTCTTTCGAGGGAGTGGATGCGGAGGCCCTGATCGTGCGGCTCAAGGAGCTCGTCGCTGTCGCCACAGGCTCGGCCTGCACAAGCGCGTCCTACACTCCAAGTCACGTTCTGCGCAGTATGGGGCTGCCAGAGGATGTCGCCAGCAACGGTCTACGGCTGTCATGGTTCCCCGACCAAGTGGAGGGCCTGGACATGGACGAGCTAGTGAACGAGATCTCGGCGTTCCAGGAGGAAGCGTCCTACTTCGCTTGATTGACTTCCTTGCGACGGACCAGGCGATGTCCGCGTAGTTCCCTGCCGGAGCGGAGCAGCTCGCCCTTCCAACCGTCCTCTGTGCCAATGAGGTGGGGGTGACGGTAGAGGCCAGCCCGTACCTCGGACTGTGTCAGTCGTCGGTACTTAGGGACATCCGGGTCATCCGGAGCTAGAAACTCATGCTTGCGGTGAAGGAGCGGCCGGTTGAGAGCCTCCTCGTATGACTTGTACGAGGTCTTCAAGGTGGTGAGATCCACTACGTACGACGAGTGGAGCTTCGGATGCGGGTCGGTGTCGAACTCCGGATAGTCCAACCAGCTCACCGCACGACCCTGATGGCGTAGCTTGGCCACCGTCCATGACGGTGGCCTTCCTGCTGCGATTGAGGCACAGTGCTCGTACAGGCGCAGCACTGTCGGCATCTGGTCAGCTGCACGCCGATGCACGTACAGCGCTGTGGGTGTGAGCTTGCCGACCTTTGAAGCCTGCATCGCCCCTCTGACGTAGGAGTCGTCGCGAAGCTTCAGCAGCAACCGGTCCGCCCGTCTGCACGCCTCCTTGTAGGACGAGAAGAAGGTCTTGACGTCCAGTTGCAGCGAGATGGGCAGACTGGCGTACGGTCCGCGTCCATTGAACAGCTCGACCGCGAGGAACAGCAGCGTAGACAGGGTGGATGTTCTGGCGCCGGCATCGACCTTCTCCGGGGTTGCCGACTTCCTCACAATGCGGTGCAGCTCGTTCGGCTGAAGGTGGGCCAGGAGCTTGGCCATCTCCGCTGGCATCTCTTCTAGCCTGGGTAGGCGACCACGTCGCTCGGCGTAGTCCACCACTGCGGCGATGGCCGAACCGGTGTCTTCTGAGGCCAACCAATCGGCGTGCGGAACGACCTTTCGGGCTAGGTAGCGAAGCCGAGCGTCATCACTCTTGAAGGCATAGACGATGCCAGGGGCAGCCGAGACACAGCGGCCTCCAGTCCCCTGCTCTACATAGGTACGAAGCTCCGCCGGGCTGAACAGGTGTTGAAAGGTCCGTCTGCTCGTCAGCACGCCGTCCTCGTACTGTTGCCCGCGGACCTTCGATCGATCCCAAGTGAGCCTGGTCGTAACCACAAGCAGGCGCTCAGTGAGGTGCCACGCCCGTCGCAGCGCCTGACGTCGCTCAGCAGGGTCCTCAATGACGTTGAGAACGTAGGTCAGCAGCACGACGTCCGCGGCCCGGGGTGCCTCATTCGGAGCGTAGAAGGGATCCCATCCATGAGCCTGAAACCGCATCTCCCGCAGCCCACGGACATCGTCGCCGCGCCCGCTGCCGTAGTCGAGGACGCTTGTGGCCGCGTTCACTTCGCCGTCGACGACAGCTTGGCGAGCTGCCACCGACAGCGTGGTACGCCCGATTGCAGTGAGGCGGCGATCACTCTCCCAGTACAAGTCCGGCATGGACGCTCCCGTTGGTTCGCCGACCGCGTCTCCAAGTCATACCGCGCTCCCCGAGGCCCCGCTCGGCGAACGCCCAGCGGGGCCCGAGCCGACCCTGTTTAGGTGTTGGTGTCTGTAGCCAACCTGCGCTGCAGGTCAGCCGTGATGACGCGGTATGTGGTGCCTATGCGGATGACCTTGCAGGGGAAGCGATTCTCGCGGGCTAGCTGGTAGGCGCGGGTGCGGCCAAGGCCGAGGGCCCGGGCGGCGGTTTCGATGGTGGTTGTGGTCGGGAGGGCTGCGAGTTCCTCGCGGCTCATTGGCTCCATGCTCAGGCCTCCGGGCACTTCAGGCGGCGGGTGCGGACCGGGTTTTGCCGGTCGCCGAGGAGAGGAGGTTCGAGGAGCGTTGGATCGCTGATCGGTCGCGGGAAGTCCTCGGCCGCTGCGACTACTCCGGCGTCTTGCTCGCCGGCCATGCCCTGGGTTGTGAGGTTGGCTATGCGTCCCGGGGTGGGTCGGGAGTGGACGGCGTTGATAGCGGTTTGGGCCTCGTTCAGGGCGGTGCAGAGAGCCTTGGTGTGGTGCCTGGCTTCGGCCAGAGCTTGGCCGTGATGGCTCAAAACGTCGGTGAGGTCTTCGCCGTGGTCGTGGCCGAGTCGGTCAGCCTGGAGTTCACGCAGGAAGAAGCGGTTGACCTGGTCGACTACCTGATCGAGACCGTAAGTGGCTGCGCTGAGGTGGCCGAGGATGACGTAAGCGGTGGAGGGCAGAGTGAGGCTCGGTGGCCCGGCTGTGGCGTAGTTGAGCTGGCGGACGTGTTCGTACAGTCTGGACGCGAGTTGGACTGTCTCGTCGTCGTTGCTAGCAGCGGCGAGACCCAGCCTGTGGTCGGTCATGTGGGCTTGTCCTTGTGGATATGGGCCCCAGGTGCGGGCTGTGGTTGGTCATGGCGTCACCTTTCTCATGTAGTGGGGATGAAGTGACTCAGGTTTGCGACCTTGGTCGCTACGCCTGTGTGCTGTTTGCGCCTCGTTACGCTTCGTGATGTTCCGTTAGCATGAAGCAACGTTGAGCATTGCGCCACGACTGCGCTCGGCGCGTCGTCAGGTCTTGTGGTTGAGCTACCGCGATGGACGCCGGCGGTGCGAGTCGTGCAGCCTCTCGGGTCGGACGGATTGGTACTGATGGGCATTCATCTGATGGCTGCTGAGAGGTGCCGGGAAGCCGAGAGCGGCGAGACGCGCAAGGTCCTGCTCTGCCATGGGGTCCGGCTGCATCCTTGGCAACGTCGGGAGCCGGGGCTGGGGTGTTGGTCGGCTGAGGCTCGTGAGCTGAGCGGCAGCCTTTCGGGCGGCGGCTGCCTGAGCGACACGTCGCTGTAGCTGCCGGAACTCTGCGATGGCTTCGATCAAGGCTGCCAACTGCAGGATGAGATGATCTGGGCGCAGCGAAGACTGGGTAGGTGTGCAGCGGCCGCATCGCGTCGCATGTGCTGATCTCGCCGTATCCGCGCTGCCGGAGAGCGCGGAGAAGATCCTCGCGCGAGAACCCGGCAGCGTGTGGGTCGATGGTGAACACGAAGGCGTAGAAGGTGGCGGTTCGGTCGGGGTTGGTTGGGGTGAGCACGCTGATGCCGGCTCGTCCGGCCAGGAGATTCTCCAGGCGGGCGGCGTGGCTCTGGCGAGCGAGGAGCCAGTCGTCCAGGCGTCGCAGATAGACCTCCGCCATCGCCAGCCCAAGTGGGTGCGCCCGGTATTTGAGTCCGAGGCCGGTCTCGGCGAACCGGTACAGCGGCGACTCGGTCCTCATTTCGGCTAGGGCACGTTTGTTGAAGTGTCCAAGGAGTGTCGTCTTTTCGTAGACCTCGCGGTGCGGGGTAGTCAGGATGCCGCCCTCGCCTGCGGTGATGGTCTTGCGGCCCTGAAGGCTCCAACAGGCGGCGTCAGCGAGTTCGCCGACGCTGACGCCGTCGCGGGTGGCGCCGTGGGCGTGGGAGCAGTCCTCCACCAGCGCCAGCCCGCGCGCATCGCACCAGTCCCGCAGCCGGCGGGTGTTCTGTGGGTTGCCCCACATGTGCGTGATGACCACGGCTTTGGTGCGGTCCGTGAGCAGTTCGGCCGCGCGTCCGAGGTCGAGTTCGCCGTGGATGTCGACGTCGGCCAGGACCGGCACGGCACCCAGTTGGAGCAGTGGGGTTGCGGTGGCGAAGAAGGTGTAGTCCTGCACGATCGCCTCGTCGCCCGGGCCGAGGCCGAGCGCGTAGTAGGCCGAATGCAGCGCGGCGGTGCCTGATGAGGTCAGCAACGCATGCGAGGCGTTGTGGCGGGTGGCGAACGCGTCCTCGAACCGGGCGATGATCCCTGACCGGTCGTAGATGGAAACGGTCGTGTGCAGTTGCCGGGTGACCGCGGTGGAGACCTCGGCGTCGATGGGTGGCCACGTGGACGTCATGATGCGCGCCCTTCCAGGGTGGGGACGGTCGCCGGAGCAGCGCCGGCGCAGGAGGCCACATGGGCGGGACGGCCCAGCCGCACCGAGGTGTAGGCCGCCTCCATCAGTGCGGTCGCAGCGATGCCGATGCGGGCCTCGGCGGCGGTGACCGCTGTGTCGCTGAGGGTCTGGGCGTGGTGGCACAGCATCGCCGCCCACGGATCGTCGTCGGCGGCTGTTACCTCGGCATGGTGGGTTCGTCCGGCCGGAGTGGTGATGCGAAGCACCGACTGGTCGCCCGAGATCGTGATGCGTCCTTGCTCGGCGACCAGGTCCATCTCGTCGGCGCGCTCTTCGCAGCGCGAGAGGTGCACGGTTCCTGCGCATCCGTCGGCGTGAGTGATGGTCAGGTGGGCGCTTTCCTCCACCTCAACGGCGGGCCGGTGCACCGGGGAGCCGGTGGTGACCGCGTATACGGTGGCCGGTCGCGCGGAGGGCCCTCCGGTGAGGCGGCTGATCAGGTCGAAGGCGTGGTAGCCCAGGTCGCAGATGGCGCCACCGCCCGCGCGTTCAGCCGAGGCACGCCAAGTGCCGGTGTAGTCGCCGGTAGGACGGGTGATCCGGATTCGGTACGACAGTAGCCGTCCCCAGGCCGCCATCCGGTCGGTAGCGATCTGCAGCAGCTGCCCGTGTGGACGATGCGCCAGCACTCGCACATTGCGGGGTGCCAGCTGGGCGGCCTGCTGAAGTGTGAGGGCGTAGGGCTTCTCCTTCCACACCGCGATGTGCGCGTCGGTCAGCCGTAATGTCGCCTTTTGGTGCAGGTCGTGCGGACAGGCCAGGATCGCGACCTGGTACGGGCCTGCGGCCAGAGCTCGGTCCAGCTCGGCGAACACCGAGACGTCATCGACCAGCCGCCCTGCTTGTGTCAGCCCCGCGATCCGGACGGCGACGGCGGGATCGGGATCACAGATAGCTGCGACCCGCGCGGTCGGCATGGCCCGGTGCAGCGCCGGCAGCAGCACATCAACGGTGCGCTGACCGGCGCCGACGATCAGGAGCCGCCAACCCTGATCGGCGACTGGCGAGTCGGGGGGAGCCAAGCGAGTCATCGAGAGCCTCCTCGAGGTTGTTGTCACCAGGGAGGTAACCCTCGATACGGTCTGTGAGGCCACGCTGACGGGACCTCATTCACGGTTCATTCATTCGCTCAGCCTGGATTGAAGAGATGATTAGGACATGGGCGTTCAGCACTCCGCCGATGATCCAGCGACCGCCTCCGCCGAGGGGACGCCTCCGTTCGGCGAGGCTTTGACCTGGTGGCGCGAACACCGCACGATGTCGAAGAAGAAATTGGCGGCGGCGATAGGCTTCGACCCGTCCTACGTCAGCCATGTTGAGGCTGGACGCCATCCAGCCAGTGAGGACTTCGCCCGTAAAGCCGACGGCGTGCTCAGCGCGGATGGTTCCTTGTGGCAGGCGTGGCGAGCCGACGGGCCGACCCGAGCCGCCAGCACCAGCGCTGGCGCGAGCAACGTCGAGGGACTGGTCGTGGAGGAGGACCATGCTCGGTTGGAATACGACGGGACGACGTACCGGCCGATGCAGCGGCGCCGGCTGTTCAACGGCGGCGCTGAACCTGTCACCCGCTACCTGATCCGCATCAGCGTCGACCGCTACCCCGGCCGTCCCGACCAGTCCAACGCCTTGTATCGGGCCCGGCCGCTCACCTGGGATGAACTCGCACTGAGCGCGTCCTGCGATGGCGAACCCATGAAATGGCGCCCCAAGCAAGATCGCGATTCGTTCAAAGAGGCGTGGCTGTGCCTGGACAACGACCGCGGGCGCTTCCCGCTCTACCCCGGTCAGCACTCGACCATCGAGTATGGCTACCAAGTCGACGACGGGCGATGGGGCCCCTGGTTCCAGCGCGCCGTCCGCCTACCTACACGTCGCCTGTCGGTCGAGCGTCGGAGTCGGCAAGTTCGGCGGGGCGAAGCCATCGGTACGCGGTGTGTTCGGCGCTCAGGACGATGGGCCGACCGTGGTGGGACACGCCAAAGGTGTATTGGCGGGCATTGCGGCCGGATCCAGAGATGTAGTCGAAGTGGGTGACGAAGCCGGGATCGAGGGTGAGTGATCCGGTCCAGCCGATCTCTTCGGCGAGTTCGCGTTCCAGTGCGGTGAGCAGGTTCTCGCCTGGCTCGACGCCACCCGAGGGGAGTTCCTCGATGCCGCCCATGAACGTGTCCTCGGCGGAGCGGCGCAGGATGAGCACTTGACCACCGGCGTGGACGATGGCACCGACCACGAGTTTGGTGATGCCGTCGCGGTCGGCATCGGCGTGCAACTGCTGGATGTCGAATCCCGATGCGGTGGTCACGCTGGCAGGGTAATCCGGCCGAGCTGCGGGGCGAGGGCCTTATCGAGCCGACTGCAGGTTCGGTGAGGGGCTCCGATGATCAACACCATGTCCAGCGGCGTTGACCAAAGCCGCGGCGGCGCCGTCTGCTGTGGCCGGAAGCAGCACTCCGCTGGTTGCTCCGGTCCCGGTCAGCCGGCCAGGAAACGGTAATCCATTAGTGCAAACCGTCCGGTGATCCGCGAACACCATCCGTTGTACCGGGACCGGCAACCATGCGTCATGCTCAGGGGCGGAGTATCGGAGCGAAGGGATCGCCTGTGTGCAGTGTCTGTGATGACTCCGACCCTCGGCTGATCGGCCTGGCCTACAACCAAGCCGCTCCGCTCCAGATCCTGCTGAGACTTCTGGAGTCGGGGCCGCGCGATGTACGGCATGCACTGGCCATGCGCACGACGATGCCGGAACGACTTGTCGACGAAATCGTCCATCATCGCGACCGGGGTGTGCGGCGGGCTCTGTCTTGGAATCTATCGGTCGGGCCCCAGGTCCGGTCCCGGCTGGCCACCGATCCCGATGTCGGGGTCAGGGTGAACCTGGTCGAGCACTGCAATTTCCGATACCAGGTGTCGACTCTCGAACCGCGGACGCCTCTGACCGTCGAGGCGTACGAACTACTGGCTGCCGATCCCGAACGGGTGGTCCGAGAAGAAGTCGCCCTGCAGCGGTACACGCCTATGCACGTCAGAGATCTACTGGCGGCCGATCCCGATCCGGCCGTCCGCCTCTGCCTGATCGATGGCTGGTCACAGCTGAGCAAAGCGGCCAGGGCCGCCCTGCTGTCGGATGCCGACCCCAAGGTGCGGCAGGCCGCCATGCAACGCCAGGCCCCTGCGGCGGTCATCGAGTCCGAAACCGAACTATCCCCTCGGCCCTCGAAGCGGGTGATCCTTGCGCGCCCGCTGGCCGAGCGTCTCGCCCGCGACGGCGAGGCCGGCACGCGAGCGAGGGTGGCCACCGAACCGAGCCTCCCGGCCGATCTCGTCGCCGAACTGGCCATAGATCCGGATCCGGAGGTGCGACTCGCCGTGTCCCGGCGGGCCGATCTCAGCGAGGAGCAGCGCGCGGCCATCGACTACACCGACGACCCCAACCGGCTCTTTCGTCCGCTCGAGTGGGTGACCGATGCGTGCGACGACGCGGCGATCATGCGCCGGTGCGCGACCTCGGCGCATCCCGCATTGAGACGCAGCGCTGCGCACTGTCCGCATCTTCCAGCGGACCTCGTGCAGACGTTGGCCAATGACGACGATTTCTTGGTTCGGCTGTTTCTGGCTGAGAACCATCCGGACCCACCCGGCGAGTTGCTGCTCAGGATGGTCCTGGAGTTCCAGGGGTACTCCCAGGCCAAGATGTTGCGCCACCCGAACTTCCCACGCTCAGGACTGCGCCGCTACGCCACCTCACCCGACCCGCGCGAACGTGCGTTGGCGACCATGGACCCGCACATCCCATCACAATTGATCGAAACTCTCAGCCGCGATCCCGACCTGACGGTACGGCGTTCGGCGGCCGCCGACGCCCGGCTGCCCACACGGCGGCTCCTGAAAATGCTAGCCGACGACGACACCGCTGAAGCGGCCGCGCGAAACCCGGCGTTGCCGGGCGAGACCATGGAAGAAATCATCAACCGATGACAGCGGCAGTTCCTGCAGTGCTGTAGAAGCCGCCGGTGTACCGACGCCAGGCAGGCATCAACTGACGTTCGTCTGCTTTCGCTGTCTCAAGATTGGCCTGCCGCGCTGCCAGCAGATCGGGTGGCCATGGACTTGGCTCCCGGGTGCTCGACTTGCCGCCGGATCTCTTCCCCTTTGAGCAAGGAATCACTAGAAGGGTCTCGGCAGCAACGAGCTTTTACAAGATCATTAGCCAGCCATCCGTTGACGCTGTATTCCTTGCAGGGTAGCAATACCCATCAGAGCCGGACACCCTGGGCGAAAGGCTAGGTACCGTCCAGGGTGGAACTCGTCGACGGCACAACGGGCTGCTCGCCCAGCGCGAGCATGCGACCGATCACGGTGCCCCCACTGCTGATGTCGCTGACCCGCCGAAGCGGGCCCTACAACGATTCGCCATAGCTCATCCCATGGCAGAGGCACCCTGCTCTTGGTCTCAGGACGAGCGTCTAGACACGCGATGACACGACTCCGGTGGCCCAGCGCGACCACGACCTGAACAAGATGTACGTCATCTCGGTCATCTGTGCGCTGAGCTTGAAGCGGCGGTACTCCTTGTCCTCCGGGTAGTCCTTGACGAGGAAGTGGCCGCCCTTCGGGTGAAACTTCGGGTTGAGCTCCACGACCGTGCGGCTGACCGTGAGGATGCGCGTCTTGAGGTTGAGGTCCCTGGGACGCAGCTCGCTGAGTTCGCCCCAGCGGAGGCCGCTCTCGATCTCAGTGTCGGCGAGGAGGCGGAAGGTGCCTTCGGGGAGGGCATTGTAGACGTCGTCGAACTGCTCAGGCGTGACGATCTGGAGCGGCTTGCGCGCGATGGGCGGAGACTTCACGCCACGGCAGGGGTGTAGGTAGGTGACCTGGTCGTCCAAGGCCGTGGTGAAGATGGCACTGAGGATGATCTTGTTGCATTGGATGGTCACGGGCTTCATGCCCTGGTTCTTGAGCTTGGCGATCCAGGCTCGGACGTGCTCGGGGAGGATGTCGACCATCCTCATGCCGCCGAACTCCGGCATGAGGTGCTTGTGGATGGCGTAGGTGTAGCCCTCCCCGGTGCTCGCTACGGCAACTACGGCTGGGGCGGGGTTGACGGCCCGGCACCGATCGGCTCCTGCGGGCTCGCGCGCTTCTCCCCGGATCTGCAGGTCGACTGGCGGTTCCCCTCCCACGTGGACAACCCGTGGGGAGCGATCAGCGACTGCTATGCGCTCAACGTCGACGCGGACACCGCCTGGACGTGCTACTACACGGACTTCCCCATCGTCCGCGTCCATGATGGGGCTCTCACCGGCTGGGACGGCGACGGCGCCGCCCCACGTGCGCTCATCACCGACGGCTCACGCGTCGCCCTGTACGGCGGATACAGCGCCGACCGCGACCGCCTGGTCGCAGGCCAACTGGCCGACGGCAAGATGCGGAGTCGCGGGGAATACAGGGTTGTACTTCCTGGTGGGGAGGAGCTCCCTGGCGACGCGCGCGTCATCGGACGTGGGCCCGACCTGCACATCCTTACGGACACGGACTGGTACCGGCTCGACCTCAGCCAGGTCCCAGCCGAACCGTGACGCCGCTCGCTGGGCGGGCACCGATCAGCAGCGGCAATGAGCGGACGTCGTGTTGCGTCGGGCTCTCCAGGCTTCGGGTGGTCTGGCTGGTGGGCTCAGCCGGGCTGAACACGTCCGTGGTTCGCCTGCATCTGCCCCTTGCAGTGGTCGACGACGCTGTGGATCTCTTTCTCGGAGACGTAGGCGTTCTGGATGCGCATGGGCTTGCTCGCGCCCATCGGCAGGAACAGGGCGTCGCCCTGCCCGACGAGCTTCTCCGCGCCCGGCTGGTCCAGGATGACGCGGCTGTCGGACAGCGAGGAGGTCGCGAACGCCAGCCGGGACGGCACGTTGGCCTTGATCAGCCCGGTGACCACGTCCACCGACGGACGCTGCGTCGCCAGCACCAGGTGGATCCCCGCGGCGCGGGCGAGCTGGGTGATGCGCACGACCGAGTCCTCAACGTCGCGCGGCGCGACCATCATCAGGTCGGCCAGCTCGTCGACGATGACGAGCATGTACGGGTACGGGGTGTACACGCGCTCGCTGCCGGGCGGCGGGACCAGCTTGCCCGCCTTCACCGCCTTGTTGAAGTCGTCGATGTGCCGGTACCCCGACGCGGCCAGGTCGTCGTAGCGGCGGTCCATCTCCCCCACCACCCACTCCAGCGCCTCGGCGGCCTTCTTGGGATTGGTGATGATCGGCGTGATCAGGTGCGGGATGCCCTGGTACATCGTCAGCTCGACCCGCTTGGGATCGACCAGGATCATCCGCACCTCGTCAGGGGTCGCGCGCATCAGGATCGAGGTGATGAGCCCGTTGATGCACGTCGACTTCCCGGCCCCGGTCGCACCCGCGATCAGGATGTGCGGCATCTTCGCCAGGTTCGCCACCACCGTGCGCCCCTCGACGTCCTTGCCCAACCCCACGATCATCGGATGGTGCTCATTGGTCGCCGCCGGCGACCGCAGCACATCACCGAGGCTGACGATGTCCTTGTCGGTGTTGGGGATCTCCACCCCGATCGCCGACTTGCCGGGAATCGGCGAGATGATGCGCACATCGGCGCTCTTCACCGCATAGGCGATGTTCTTGGTCAGCGCCGTGACCTTCTCCACCTTCACCGCCGGACCCAGCTCGATCTCATACCGCGTGATCGTCGGCCCCCGGGTGAACCCGGTGACCTGCGCGTCGATGTCGAACTGCTCCAACACCCCGGTAAGCGCGTTCACCACCGTGTCATTGGCCTTGGTCCGCGGCTTGGACACACTGCCGGGCCGCAGCGCCGCCGGATCGGGCAGCACATACCAGGCGTTCACCGGGGAGGCCGGCCGCCCGATACACCTCAGTTCGCGTGCTACTGCGGCAGCGTCCGCGGGACGGTCATCGGGAGATTTGGCGAGCAGGGCCAGGACGAGCGCGTCCAGAGCAGCGGGGGTCTCGGGCCGCAGCGCGCGTGGGGAAGGGGCGGGCCTGGCCAGGTGCTGGGCGACGATGGCCTGCAGATCGTCGCCAGGGAAGACGTACCGGCCGGTGAGCATGTGGAACAGAGTGCAGCCGAGGGCGTACAGGTCGGCCCGACCGTCCAGAGGCTTGCCGGCGGCCTGCTCGGGAGGCATGTAAGCGAAGGTGCCCATTCGGACGCCTGTCGCCGACAGTCCCGCGGTGGCGCCCTGCAGTCTGGCGATGCCGAAGTCGCAGATCTTCACCTGCCCGCTTGGCAACAGCATCAGATTGGCCGGCTTGATATCGCGATGTACTACCCCGGCCGCGTGCGCGGCCGCCAGCCCTTCGGCCACCTGGGCCCCGTAGTCCAGTACCAGCTCAATGGGCAGGCCGCCGGGCTGCCGTTCCAGAATCTTGCGCAGGTCCTGCCCGGTCAGCAGCTCAAGGACGAGGAACGGATGCCCGCGTTCCTCACCGACATCGAAGACCGCGGCGATGGCCGGGTGGGACAGGCGGGCGGCGGCCCGGCCCTCGCGGCGGAACCTGCCCATCGCCTGGACCATTTCGCTCTCATCACGCCAGTGGGGTAGCAGAACCTTCAACGCGACAGGACGCTCCAGCGACAAGTCGAGCCCGCGCCACACCTCACCCATGCCGCCGCGACCCAGCAACGTCTCCAGGCGGTAGCGGCCCGCCAATTCCAGTCCCGGCTGCACAATCTCGCCCTCACACCGTCCATCGCCTACCCGCAAGGCTCCCACCAAGCCTTGGAAATTTCACCTGCTGTCCCTGGGCGACGCCTACGGAGCTGGCCTTGGCGCTAGTCACTCATGGCGAGGCAAAAGTGGGCGCCTGAAGCTCGTAGAACGCCAGGAAGGGTCGGGCGGGCGCCTTTGGTTATTTGATGCGGTCGAGGAAGTCCAGCACTCGATCGGTGGCCTGCGCTGCGGCGTTTTCGTCGTGCGATGGCAAGCTGCTGTCAGTGAACAGGTGCCTGTCGCCGGGGTACAGGAACAATTCGGCCTCCGCCGCCGCCTCTACGAGCGCCCGGGCCGCGTCCACGTCGCCCTCGCCCGCGAAGCACGGATCTGCGTCCATGCCGTGGATCTGGACCGGGACGTCGTCGGGCCAGGCTCCGCCGAACTCCGCGACCGGGAGGCATGCCTCCAGCAGCAGCGCACCCTTGGCGCCGGGGCGTGTTTGGGCCAGCTTCTGCGCCGGCAGGACACCGAGCGAAAACCCGAGATAGACGAGTTCCGCAGGCAACTTCTCAGCGGCGGCGGCTCCGCGCCCGATTAGGGTGCCGAACCCGGTGGCCTCGGCATACCCCATGCCCTTCTCGAGGCTGTCGAAGGTCTGCCCCTCGAACAGGTCCGGGAGGTGGACGGTGTGTCCGGCTCGCTGCAACTTCTCGGCGAACTCGCGGACGCCGTCGGTCAGCCCGTGCCCGTGGTGGAAGACCAGCACCTCAGCCATACCGCCCCTCGTGCCGCGGTGCCCGGACGACGCCGCACCAGGATTATGATCCGCACCACTGGCCCGTCTCGTGATCTTCCGGCGTGGTCTTCGCGGCGGACTGACCGTCAGGGGCCTGTTGTCGGGGTCCCGTAGGGTGCCGGAGTGGACTGGGTTGAGCGGGTTACGGGGGTCCGCCGGTGGTCGCGGGGTGGGGAGCGGGCGCCGCATAAGCCGTTGCTGCTGTTGTACGCGCTTGGGCACTTTCAGCGGTGCGGTGATGCGCCGATCTTCTACAGCGAGGTCGAGGAGCACCTCGCCGGGCTGTTGCGGGAGTTCGGGCCGCCCCGGAAGACAAGTCCCGCGTATCCCTTCCACTATCTGACCAGCGACGGTTTGTGGGAGGTACAGACCGCCGACGGGGGCGGCAGTCCGGGGCCCGGTGTCGGCGACCTGCGGGCTCAGGCCGCGCGAGGGCGGTTCACCGGTGAACTGGCGGCCGCACTGCGTCAGGATCCACGGCTGTTGGCGCAGCTTTGCCGCGCCATTCTGGACGTCAACTTCGAACCTTCGCTGCACGACGACATCTGCGCGGCCGCCGGGATCGACCTGGAGTCGGTCGAGGCCGCGGGCGCGGTGATCCCGCGGCGGCGTGACCGGGCGTTCCGCGAGCAGATCATGGTCGCCTATGAGTACCAGTGCGCGTTCTGCGGCTATGACGGCTGGCTGAACGGGACCGCGGTCGGGCTGGACGCCGCGCACGTCCGCTGGTGGGCCTTTGACGGGCCCGACGACATCACCAACGGCATCTGCCTGTGCGCGCTGCACCACAAGCTCTTCGACAAGGGCGCGCTCGGCATAGCCGAGGATCGGCGGGTCACCGTGTCGGTGCACTACGTCGGGCGCGGCCCAGCCGCCCGCCATCAGGTTCACGCTCTGGCCGGACGCCCGATCAGCACGCCGCAGAGAGCTTTTCCTGACGTGGATGACCAGCACATTGCCTGGCACGCCCGCGAGGTTTTCCGCTCGCCTGCCCGGGCGGCGTGACACGACTCAGGGGAACGGGCTGCATGGCTCGGCCAAGGGAGGGTAGAGCGGCTTTGACCGTAAACGGCTGAAAGGGCGGGTTTCATGGTTATTGTCGCCATCGTGGGCGTCTGTGCGGTTCTGCTGGTTCTGGCGTTCCTGCTGCCGAGGTTGTCGCGGCATCCGCAGCGAGGTACTCAGCGTGCGCTGGGGGTGGGGTCACGCGCGGGTTCTTCGGCTCCGGGCGGGCTCGGGCGGCTGCTGAGCAAGCCGTTCCGCAGCTCCTCGCGTGCTGTCGGCCGCAGCGGGGACGCCGGGCGGCGCGCTCGCGCCCGCTCCCCGTTCTGATTCCCTGCCCGTAGCCGTGGCTTCCTTCGCCGCCCGTCTCTCAGCTTGAGGCGGGCGGCAGCCCTTTTCGAGCGGCGCAGACGAGCGCGTCTCGGCTCCCTGCGTTCGCTGCTCCCTGGGACGCATCGTCCCTTGGGGGTGGTGTCCGGAGTTTCCGGCCGCCTGAGGTTCGGGGCGGCCGGAGGTCGGACTTGCGCTATTTCGGGGCTTGGAGACGGCCGGGCCAGGTGTTGTAGTGCACCTTGCCGAGGGTGGCGTCGCCCAAGGGAACGAGGCTGTGCTCCTCGACGGGAGCGCCGAAGTAGTGGGCGTCGGGGTCGGCGATCACCTCGCGGGGGTCGTTCCGGATGGCCAGTGCCTCGCGGAAGAACTCGTCCATGCGGTAGCGGTCGGGGCCGGCGACCTCGACGCGGCCGTTCAGCGGGGATGCCGTCGCGACCCGGGCGACCTGCTCCGCGACGTCGTCGCCTGCCATCGGCTGGTAGAAGACCGGCGCTATGCGGACCGTGCCGTCCTTGGTCGCCTCGTCGGCGATGGCCCCGGTGAACTCGAAGAACTGCGTCGCGTGGACGATCGAGTACGGAATCGGCGACTTCTCGATCAGGGCCTCCTGGGCGACCTTCGCGCGGAAGTAGCCGCGCTCCGGCGGGCGCTCGACGCCCACGATCGACAGGGCGACGTGGTGGCCGACGCCCGCCTTCTCCTCGGCGGCGAGCAGGTTGCCGGTCGAGGTCTCGAAGAAGTTCAGGACGGCCTCGTCCTCGAAGGACGGCGAGTTCGACACGTCGATCACGGTCGACGCGCCGGTGAGGACGTCCGCGAGGCCCTCGCCGGTGAGGGTGTCGACGCCGGTGTTCGGGGACGCGGGGACGGCCTCGTGGCCCTGCGCGGTGAGGTTCGCGATCACTTTCGACCCGATGAGGCCGGTGCCGCCGATGACGACGATCTTCATGTGGCTGCCTTTCTCGTGGAAGCGGCCGGGCGGGTGTGACGTGTCCTCCCCTCGGCTTCCCGTCCCCTGTCGCTGGACGGGGCAGATGGCCGGGCCGAGGGGCTCTGAGGGGACCAGGTTGTGTCCCTGGCCTGCCCCTGGGGTTACCCGGGGACGGCGAGGCGGCCACTCCCTGACGGGGAGATCTTCGCCGCCCGGCATGTCCGGCTCGCCCGGGAGTCCGGGCAGGCCACGGCGCTGCCGCTCGCCGTGACCCAGCCGCTCGCCGTGACCCAGCGGGTCGCCGTGGACGTGTTCGCGGGCGCCGAGGCGCTGGTGGAGGAGATCACGACGGTCTTTGAGGCGATCGGGAGCCCCGCGCCGCACTGACGTTCGGCGAGCTCGGGATCGCCTTGCGGAAGCGGCTTCAGCGCGGCGGGGCCGCCGGGGGAGCTGATGGCCGTCAGCCGCCTGGATCCGCTTGTGCGCTTCCGCCCGGAAGGCCGGTGATTTCGCCGATGCCCGCCGGGATGGCGAGGGTCAGACTCCGGGGCGTTGACCGTCCCACCCCTGGAGGTTCCATGAGAAAGGTCCTCGGTTCCGTCGTCGCGTTGCTCGCGGCGCTGGCGGCGTTCGGATTCGGCCTCGCACCGGCGCAGGCGGCCGGGCCGCGGCCCGTGGTGTTCGTGCACGGGTACACCGGCAGCGCGTCCAACTGGGTCACCGCCATGTCGGTGTTCCGCGCCGCGGGCTACAGCAGCGACCAGCTGTTCGCCTACGAGTACAACTCCTACGGCGACAACAAGCAGAACGCGGCGGGGCTCGCCTCCTACGTGAACCAGGTGAAGTCGCGGACCGGCGCCTCCCAGGTCGACATCGTCAACCACTCCATGGGCGGCCTGGTCAGCCAGTACTACCTGAAGGTGCTGAACGGGAACCCGAACGTCGCGCACCTGGCGTCGATCGCGGGCGCCAACCACGGGACGACGTACGCCAGCGCCTGCACGGTCTTCGAGACGTGTAGGCAGATGCTCCCCGGGTCGACGTTCATCCAGCAGATCAGCGCGGGGGACGAGACGCCCGGCAGCACGCAGTACGCCACCTGGTACTCGCCGTGCGACGGCATCATCATCCCCTACACCAGCACCCGTCTGGACGGCGCGAACAACCACTACGTGGCCTGCCAGACCCACATCGGCTACCTCACCGACGCGGTGGTCCTCGGCGCCATCGCGCAGTTCACGAAGAGCTGAGGCCGGCGCTGGACATAACGGGCGGGAGGGACGACCTCCCGCCCGTTCCGTTTGGCGCCGCGAGGCCCGGCGCAGAAATCCGGGTGAGGGCGAGGGGGACGCGGCCTATGGAGAAGCTCGCTGGGAAACCCGTGGCGGTTTGCCTGGTCTGCCTGGGATTAGTCGCCTGCCATGCTCGGCCCGCCACGGGCAGCGGACCGCCGCCGGCCCCGAAGGACGGCGGATCCGCCGCGCCGGGACGGCTCGGCGGAAAGGTGATCGTGCTCGACCCCGGGCACAACGGCGGGAACGCGGCCCATCCGGAAGCGATCAGCCGCCCGGTGTGGGTCGGGAACGGCCGCAAGGCCTGCAACACGACCGGGACCGCCACCGCGGACGGTTACGCCGAGCACGCCTTCACCTGGGACGTCTCGAACCGGCTGGCGAAGGCGCTGCGGGCCAGGGGCGCCAGGGTGACGCTGACGCGCGGCAGCGACGCGGGGGTGGGGCCTTGCGTCACGGAGCGGGCGGCGATCGGGAACCGGGCACGCGCCGATGCGACGCTGTCGATCCACGGCGACGGTGCGGCGGCGGCCAGGCACGGCTTCCACGTCATCCTGCCGATGCCCGTGGGCGGGAACCGGGGGATCGTCGGCCCGTCCGCCCGCCTGGGGACGGCGATCCGCGACGCGTACCGGTCGGGGACGAACATGCCCTACGCCGACTACCTCGGGAAGGACGGGCTCGACCGGCGGGATGATCTCGGCGGGCTGAACATGTCCACCGTGCCGGCCGTGTTCATCGAATGCGGGAACATGAAGAACCCGGGGGACGCGGCCAAGATGTCGAGTGCCGCGTTCAGGCAGCTCATGGCCGAGTCCCTGGCGGAGGGCTTCGAGGACTACCTCCGCTGAGTTTGCCCGTTGCTGGGATTGTCCGGGACACCTCCGGCTAGATCAGTCACAACGAGGCACACCGGACGAACGGACGATCGCCATGAACCGCAGGCGTGGACGGAGCGCGTCGCCGCCCAACTGGGAAATGCTGCTTGGGCTGGTCGCCACCGGTTTCATCATCTACGTGTGGGTGTGGGCGGCGACGCAGGGCGGCCCGCCCTTCTGGTAGCCGCGGGGCCGCCCCTGCGTCTCGCTCATCGCTCCAGGAGCGTCCTGAGGGACTTCGCCACCTCCGCGGGCGCCTCCTCTGCCATGAAGTGGCCGCACGTGACGGTCTCATGGCGGAGGTCGGCCGCCCAGGCGCCCCACAGCGCGGCGGCGTCGTAGCCGAGGGCGGCGCCCCAGTCCTGCTGGAGGACGGTGACGGGCATCCGCAGGCGGTTGCCCGCGTCCCGGTCGGCCGTGTCGTGGTCGACGTCGACGCCGGCGGACGCGCGGTAGTCCGCGACGATCGAGGGGATGGCGGCGCGGCAGGCGTCCAGGTAGGCGGCGCGGACGTCGGGCGGGATCGCGGACGGGTCGTTCGTCCACACGTCGAGGAAGTGGCCGAAGAAGGCGTCCGAGGCTCCGGCGATCAGCTGTTCGGGGAGGCCGGGCGGCTGCGCCATCAGGTACAGGTGGAAGCCGACGGCGGCCGACGCGCCGCGCATGACGTCCCACATGTCCAGGGTCGGCAGGACGTCCAGGCAGGCGAGATGGGTGATCGTGCCGGGGTGGTCGAGGCCGGCGCGGAACGCGACGAGCGCGCCGCGGTCGTGGCCGGCGAGGGCGAAGCAGTCGTGGCCCAGGGCGCGGGCGAGGGCGACGGTGTCGGCGGCCATGGTCCGCTTGGAGTAGCCGTCGGACGGTTTGTCGCTCTCGCCGTATCCGCGCAGGTCGGGGACGATGACCGTGTGGTCGGCGGCGAGGTCGCGGGCGACGTGCCGCCACATCAGGTGGGTCTGCGGGAAGCCGTGCAGCAGGACGATCGGGGAGCCCGATCCGCCGACCGCCGCGTTGAGGGACACACCGTCGGCGACGGGGACGCGCTGGTAGTCGAAATCGCTGATAGTTGGCATGCGTCCCAGGCTGCCGGGCGCGGATGAGCATCCGATGAGCGCGCTATACCGTGAGGGCGTGGAGGTCCTGTTCGGGGTGCTGGGGCCGGTGACGGCCTGGGACGGGCATGGGGACGCGATCGCCCTGAAGGGGCCTCGGCACCGCGCCGTCCTGGCCCGCCTGATCGTCGCGCGGGGGCGCGTGGTGCCGGTGTCCCGGATCGTGGACGATCTGTGGGCCGATCCGCCGTCGGACGCGGTCGGTGCCGTCCGCACCTTCGTGGCGGCTCTGCGGCGCGTTCTCGAACCGGACCGCCCGCCGAGGACGCCGCCCCGGCTGCTGGTCACCGAGGGGCCGGGATACGCGCTGCGCGCCGGGCCCGAGGCCGTGGACGCCTGGCGGTTCGAGCGGGTGGTGGCCTCGGACCGTCCCCCCGCCGAACTGGCGGGCGCGCTGGACGAGGCGCTGGGCTGGTGGCGCGGCCCCGCCTACGCCGAGTTCGCCGACGAGCCGTGGGCGCGGGCGGAGCACTCCCGGCTGGCGGAGCTGCGGCTGCGCGCCGTCGAGCGGAAGGCCGAGGCGCGGCTGGCGCAGGGCCTGGCCGCCGAGGCCGTACCGGATCTGGACGCGCATGTCGCCGACCATCCCTGGCGAGAGGACGCCTGGCGTCTACTGGCGCTCGCCCTCTACCGAACCGGCCGCCAAGGAGACGCACTGGCCGTCCTGCATAGGGCGCGCGGCCTTCTGGTCGAGGAACTGGGGTTGGACCCCGGCCCGACCTTGCGCCGCCTAGAGGAGGACATTCTCCGCCAGGCCGACCATCTGGAACCCGCACGGGACGCGGCGTCGCGTGTGTGGGCCCGGGCGGCCGAGGCATACGACCGGACGGTCGCGTCAAGTGCGCGTGCCCGGCTGGAGTCGACGGTCGGCCTGCTGCGGAGCCTCGCGGTGACCGGCGCCGGGGGCCTGGAGGCGGCCCGGGAGCAGCGCCTGGCGGTCGTCACGGCGGCCGAGGAGCTGGGCGACGCGGAGCTGACCGCCCGGGTGATAGGCGCGTTCGACGTCCCGGCGATCTGGACCCGGTCGGACGATCCGCGCCAGGCGGCCGGGGTGGTGGCGGCGGCGGAGCGCGCCCTCGCCGGGCTGCCGGCTGCCTCGGCGAGGAGGTCGACGTGGCCGCCGAGGCGCCGCCGCTGGCGTTCGGCACCCGC
>NZ_JBFARL010000068.1:0-36463 GCF_040674655.1 Actinomadura sp. NPDC049753
CCGCGCAGGGCCCCGGCGAGCGCGGGGTCCGGCACGACGGGCGCGTCGAACAGCGGCAGCCCGACCGGGCGCGCCGCGATGTCGGCGAGCACGTCCGAGATCAGCCCGGCGCCGACGTGGACGATGCGGTAGGTGAAGCCGAGCTCGTCGGCGGCGTGGCCGTCGTGCGGGTCGTCGGGGTTGAACGCGATGACCATCCCGGCCGCGCTCGTGTGGGCCCCGCCCCGGCACCGGAACGCCTGGTAGCCGTCCTCGGTGACGCCGAACGAGTACGTCTCGTGGCTGTGCCGGTGGTAGGCGTGCCGCTCGAAGTGGGCGTGCATCGCCTCTAGGGGACGGTCGGGCGACCGCCAGTACCTGCTCCAGTCCACGCGCCCCAGTCTGGCGCACGAGCGTTCAAGACGGCGCGCCCGGGCCGGGGCAGGCTGGACCGCATGCGTTTCGACACCAAGATCGGGATCGTGGTCCGCGACGACCTGGCCGCCTGGCAGCGGCTCAACGTCACCGCGTTCCTCGCGAGCGCCGTCGCGGGCGGCGTCCCCGGCGTCATCGGAGAGCCGTACGAGGACGCGTCCGGCAACACCTACCTGGCGATGTTCCGCCAGCCCGTCCTGGTCTACGAGGCCGGCGCCGAGGCGATCTCGACCGCCCACGCCCGCGCCCTCGCCCGCGGGATGGACGTCGCCGTCTACATCGAGGACATGTTCAAGACGGGCCATGACGAGGCGAACCGCGCGACCGTCCGGGCCGTCGCCGCCGAGGAGATGCCCCTCGTCGGGTTCGCCGTCCACGGCCCGAGGAACGGCGTGGACAAGGTGCTCAAGGGGTTGCGGCTGCACCCGTGAGCCCGGCGAGGGCCGCCAGGCGCTCGCGGTGCCGGTCCGGCGACCCGAACAGCTCCCGGGACGACTGCGCCCGCTTGAAGTACAGGTGCGCGTCGTGCTCCCACGTGAACCCGATGCCGCCGTGCAACTGGATCGTTTCGCCCGCCGTGTGGAAGAAGGCCTCCGAGCAGTACGCCTGGGCGAGCGCGGCGGCGGCCGGCAGTTCGTCCGGGCTCTCGTCGGCGGCGGCCGCCGCGTTCAGCACGGCCGACCGCGCCGACTCCACCAGCACGAACATGTCGGCGCACCGGTGCTTGACCGCCTGGAACGACCCGATCGGCCGCCCGAACTGGTGCCGCACCTTCGCGTACTCGACCGTCATGTCCAGGGTCCGCTGCGCCCCGCCGAGCTGCTCGGCGGCCAGCGCCACGGCCGCGACGTCCAGGGCCCGCGCCAGCGCGTCCGGCCCCCCGACCCCGCGCGCCGCGACCCCGTCCAGCTCGATCCGCGCCAGCCTCCGCGTCTGGTCGAGCGTCGGGAGGGCGTGCCGGACGAGGCCCGCCGCGTCCTCGACGGCGTAGACCCCGACCCCGTCCCCGCCTCTGGCCGCCACGAGGACCAGGTCGGCGATGTGCCCGTCCAGGACGAAGTTCTTCGTCCCCCGCAGCACTCCGTCCTCGAACGTCGTCCGCACCGAGGCGGGGTCCCAGGACCCGCCGTCCTCGGCCACCGCGAGCGTCCCGATCACCGATCCGTCCGCGAGACCGGGCAGCAGGTCGTGGCCGCCCTCCCCGGCCCCCAGCGCCGCCGCGGCCGTGATCGTCGCGAGGAAGGGGGAGCACACCACGGCCCGCCCCATCTCCTCGAACACCACGGCCAGTTCCCGCACGCCGAACCCGGCGCCGCCGTGCTCCTCGGCGATCGCGAGGCCCTGCAGCCCGAGCTGCTCGGCCATCTGCCGCCACACCTTCGGGTCGTGGCCCTCGGCCGTCTCCATCAGCCGCCGCACCTCGGCGGCGGGGGACCGGTCGGCGAAGAAGCGCCGCAGCGCGTCCCGCAGCTCCCGCTGTTCCTCGGTGACGACGAGCTTCATCGGGCGTCCTCCCACACGTGTCCCAGGTCTACCGGGTCATCGTGCCGCGCGCCCGCCGCCCGCCTCCGGTCCCTTCCCATCCACCGGGACGGTCAGGGCGCCCAGTCGTGCGGCCCGAGCACGTACCCCTTGCTCGTCGAGTGCAGATGGTTGATCGACACGAGGTGGCCGAGCGCGGCCCACAGATCCTCCTCGGGCGCGTCCACGAGCGCCCCGATCGTCTCGAAGTCCGCCGCCCCGCGCTCCTTGTCGATCTCCGCCACCGTCTCGTACACGACCAGCTCGAAGTCCGACAGCTCCTGCACGTCCCCACGCGGAACATCTCGCTCATCCATAGACAGACCGTGCCCACTCGCGCTCGTTCTAAGTCCCGCGCGAGGCGCAGCGCCGTACGCTGGGACTGCCAAGCTCGGCAACTACGATGCGTATGCGAAAGGTGGCGCTCTGCTCATAGACTCGCTCGCGAGGAAAGGAGCAGGGCATGACTGTGATGGTTCGAGAGCCTCTGTCGCACGATGACGCGGACGTCGTCCTGGAAGGTTTCCTCGCCCTCGACACCCCGGAGGGCTTCCGAGCCGAGCTGATCGACGGAGAGATCGTCGTGACCCCACCCCCCCTTGGCGACCACGAGGACCGGATCGCCGAGCTTTCACTGCAGATCGTCCGTGACACGCCGCGCAGGTTCCATTGGGCGGGCCAGAAGGGATTGATCCTCCCGGGTGACGACGGGCACTCGGAGAGTCGCGTGATCCCGGACATGGTCATCGCTCCCGCCGAGCTGCGTCTCTTCCGGGGTTCCCCTGAGTGGATGCAGGTCGAGCCCGACGGCATCGCCATGGTGGTCGAGGTGACGTCCGCCAGGCCGGAGGCCGACCGGAACGGCAAGCGGCTCGGGTATGCGCGAGCTGGGATCCCGCTCTACCTGCTGATCGACCGGGGCGAGGAGAAGGCGGTCCTGTTCAGCGGGCCGGACGGCAAGGACTACGGGCACATGGACCAGGTGCCGTTCGGCAAGCCGCTGCCGCTGCCGGAGCCGTTCGAGATCGAGCTGGACACCTCCGAGTTCGGCTGACGCGGGGCGCGTGACCGAGGCCACCCGGCTGCGGTCACCGCACCGTCCGCCCTGGAGGCGGTACCGGTCCGGCTTGGATCTGACTGTGATCGCGATGCTCCAGTTCGTCGAGGACGCCCAGGGCCTGGTGGAGGCGCTCGTCGCTCCGCTCGTCCCCGGCAGCCACGTCGCCGTCACCATGCCCACCGGCGACCTCGCCCCCGAGTCGCGGCTGCTCGCCGATGACTACACCGGCAGCGGCATCCCCATGTACCTGCGGGACCGCGCCGAGGTGGAGCGCCTCTTCACCGGGCTGGAGCTCCTCGACCCGGGCGTCGTCCCGATGCCGCGCTGGCGCCCCGCACCCGGCGCCCCGGTCCTCCCCGACACCGCCACGAACATGTACGCCGCCGTCGCGAGGAAGCCCTAGCGGGCCGCAACGGGCGGACGCCGGTCGCGGCTTCCGCGACCTGTCGCCTGCTGCGGCAGGTCACGCCGGCTGGACACCGTCCTGCAGCTGCAGCACGGCCTGGACCAGGGGCGCGAGCGTGGGCTCGGTGGCCGCCTGGTCGAGGGCCTCGCGCAGAGCCGCGTTGTGGGTGGGGCGGGCCTCCTCCAGCAGGCGCAGGCCGGCGTCGGTGACGTCGGTGTAGATCCCGCGGCGGTCGGTGGGGCACAGGTAGCGGGAGAGCAGCCCGCGGTCCTCCAGCCGGGTCACCAGCCGCGTGGTGGCGCTCTGGCTGAGGACGACCGAGTCGGCGACCTGCCGCATCTGCAGGTGTCCGCCCTCGCCGTCGTGCTGGCGGCTCAGCACGTCCAGCAGCGAGTACTCGCGTGCGCTCAACCGGTGTTCGGCCTGGAGCGCACGTTCGACTCTGCTCTCGATGCGTCCGTGCAGCAGCGACAGCGCCGACCAGCCGTGCGCCAGAGCGGTCATCGCCGGGTCGGTGGCGGTCATGGGCAGCTCCCTCGGTCGGGTCGTGCGAGCGGACGCGCCGGCAGAGCGCCTGCCGCCGTGTCACGGACCTCACTATACCCGCGTTTGCCATTAGCCCGCGTATGCAATTATTGTCTGCGCTTGTAGAACGCTTTCGCAACTTCGCTCAGGACGTCGAGAGGACCGCTCACCATGCCGCTCGCACTGCTGGCCCTGGCCATCGGGGCCTTCGGAATCGGCACCACGGAATTCGTGATCATGGGGCTGCTGCCCCAGGTCGGCGCGGATCTCGGCGTGTCCGTGCCGACGGCCGGATTCCTGGTCACCGGCTACGCCCTCGGCGTCATGATCGGCGCACCGGTCATGACCGTCCTCGGCACCAAGATCTCTCGCAAGAACATGCTCATGCTGCTCATGGGCCTGTTCATCGTCGGCAACCTCATCTCCGCCGTCGCTCCGGTCTTCGCCGTCATGCTGGCCGGCCGGGTGGTGGCGTCGCTGGCCCACGGCGCCTTCTTCGGCATCGGCTCCGTCGTCGCCGCCGAACTCGTCGCGCCGGACAAGAAGGCCGGCGCCATCTCCATGATGTTCACCGGCCTGACCGTGGCCAACGTCGTCGGCGTGCCCCTCGGCACGTTCGTGGGCCAGACCGCCGACTGGCGCGTGACCTTCCTGATCGTCGCCGCCCTCGGCGTGCTCGGCCTGGCCGGCGTCGCCAAGCTGGTGCCGGACGTGCCCAAGCCGGAAGGGGTGCGGCTGCGGCACGAGGTGGCCGCCTTCAGGAACACCCAGGTCGTCCTGGCCATGGCCATGACGGTCCTCGGCTTCGGAGGGGTGTTCGCCGCGATCACCTACATCGCGCCGATGATGACCGAGGTCAGCGGCTTCGCGGAGTCCTCCGTCACCTGGCTGCTGGTGGTCTTCGGGCTCGGCATGGTGGCCGGGAACCTCATCGGCGGCCGTTTCGCGGACCGCAGGCTCATGCCGATGCTCTACACCGCCCTCGGCGGCCTGGCACTGGTCCTGCTGCTGTTCGCCTTCCTGGCCTCCGGCAAGGCCGCGTCCGTCGTGGCCGTCTTCCTCATCGGCCTTCTCGGTTTCGCGACCGTCCCGCCGCTGCAGAAGCGCGTCCTGGACCACGCCCACGGCGCGCCGACGCTCGCCTCCGCGGCCAACATCGGCGCCTTCAACCTTGGCAACGCCCTGTCCGCCTGGCTCGGCGGCCTGGTGATCTCCGCGGGCCTCGGCTACACGGCGCCCAACGCCGTCGGGGCCGTCCTGGCCGCCGCCGCGCTGGTGCTGGCCGTCATCTCGCACCGGCTCGAACTGAGCCGAGCCCGCGCCGCCGCGGCCTCTGCCCCGGCGACCCTCGGGTCCGCCGCGGCCTCCGACCGCAGCGCCACTCCCGCCGAGGCGGAACCTGCCCGCTCCTGACCCCGTACCCACGCCACACCGCTCGCCGCGGCCGGGCGTCAGCCGCAGCGCTTCATCCCGGGGAAGAAGCCGTCCCCTGACCTTCCCGCAGGGCCGCCGACACCAGGCGGCGGATCGCGGGAAGATCCACGGCTTCGGGCAGGGCCTCCTCGCCGGGGTCGTCCCTGCTCGGGTCCTCGATGTTGAGAAGCGTGCGGAACAGGCGTGGGAGCACCGTCCGGGCGAGCAGGTCCTGGGCGAGGGACGCGGCGTCCAGGGCGTAGTGCTCGGCCAGGTAGCCGGTGAGGCGCTCCTGGGTGCTGGCGAAGATGGCGTCGAAGTAGGCGCTGGAGCTGCCGGGCAGGCGCTCGGCTTCGGCGATGGAGAGCCGGCAGGTCCGCACCTGGGGTTCCCAGACCATCAGCTGGAGGAAGCGCCCGCAGAACAGAGCCACCGCCTCGGCGGGGTCTTCGGCGTACGCGTCCGGGGTCTTCAGCCTCCCGAGATACAGCTCGCGGACCCAGTCCATGACGGCGAGGAACAGCTTGTCCTTGCTCTCGAAATGCGCGTACAGCGACCGCTTCGACGTTCCGGCGCGCGTCGCGACGGTGTCCATCGACGCCCGTTCGTAGCCGGTCTCCAGGAACACGTCCTTGGCCACCAGCAGGATGTGGCGCCGCAGCTCCTCGCCGCGTCGCTGCCGGCCCCTCGGCGGGGATGCGCCTGCTGCACTCATCGGATTGCGTCCTCAAAAATAAACGGTACGGTTGAGTTTACTTATCCATGGCGGGGCGTTGGAGGGAAGCCGTGATCGTCATTACCACTCCCACCGGGAACATCGGGCACCAGGTCGTCGACCACGTGCTCGCGGCCGGCGAGCCGGTCCGCGTCATCGCGCGCGATCCGGCCAAGCTGCCCGCCGACGTGCGGGAACGTGTCGAGGTCGTCCAAGGGTCGCACGGCGACGCGCGGGTCGTCGCCCGGGCCTTCGAGGGTGCCGACGCCGTGTTCTGGCTGCTGCCCTCCGATCCCCGCGCCGCCGACGCGAAGGAGTCGTTCCTGGGCTTCACGAGGCCGGCGGCGGAGGCGATGCGCGGCCTCGGGGTCAAGCGCGTCGTGGACGTCAGCGCCCTCGGCCGCGGGACCCCCCAGGCGGGCAGGGCCGGGCACGTGACCGCGTCTCTGGCCATGGACGACCTGATCGCCGGCACCGGGGTCGCCTTCCGCGCGCTGGCCGCGGCCGGTTTCATGGACAACGTCCTTCGGCAGGTCGGGACGATCAAGGAGCGGGGCCTGTTCTTCGACGTGGTCTCGCCCGACCGCGAGCTGCGCGTCGTCGCCACGCGGGACATCGCGGCCGTCGGCGCCCGCCTGCTGCTCGACACCTCGTGGACCGGCCGGGAAGAGGTCCCCTTGCTGGGCCCCGAGAACCTGTCCTACAACGATATGGCCGCCGTCGTCAGCGAGGTTCTCGGGACCTCCGTCCAGTACAGGCAGATCTCCGCACAGGCCCTCGCGGACCGGCTCACCGCCCGGGGCATGTCCGGCGCCATGGTGCGGAGCATGCTGGACATGCTGGCGGCCAAGGAGGACGGCCTGGACGACGCGATCCTCCGCACGCCCCGGCACGCGATCGACACCCCGACCACCTTCCGGCAGTGGTGCGAGGAAGTCCTCAAGCCCGCGGTGCACGCCTGAAGGGCCCCGGGCCGGCAGGCCCCGCTCGCCACGACCGGGCGTCAGCCGTAGCGCTTCATCTCGTGGAAGAAGCCGGGGACGGTGTTCAGCTCGCCCGACGACACGACCTGGTCGTAGACGTACTTCGCCACGGCCAAGTCCAGGACGCCGAGGCCGAACGGTGAGAACACCACCGGCTTGTCGGCGGGCGGGGTGGTCGCGCCAGTGAGGACGTCGTACAGGGTCCCCGCGACGAAGTCGCGGTGGCCGACCCGCTGCTCGGCCAGGTGCGGGGACGTGTTCGCCTTCATGCAGTGCTCGACGTCGTCCACGACGTTGTACGACGACAGGATGATCTCGGGGGAGAGGTCGCGCAGCGACACGTGCAGGACGAGGGGGTTGTGCGCGAACCAGCCTGGGTCGGTGACGTGCGGCTCGCCCGCGACGGTCGCGAACACGACCAGGTCGGAGGAGCGGATCAGCGACTCGGCCGAGTCGTGGATCGTGATCTCGCCCTTCTCGGTGCGCTCCAGGTAGCCCCGGAACCCCTCGGCGTGCTCGCGCGACAGGTCGTGGACGCCCAGCTCGTCGAAGGCGAAACCGTTGCCGGCCAGATAGGTGTGGATGTAGCGGGCGATGAGGCCGACGCCGACGAAGCCGACCCGGCGGGGGCGCGGGCCGCGGCGGTCGGCGAGGGCCGCGGCGGCCAGCGCGGCGGACGCGGCGGTGCGGGCGGCGGAGATGATGGAGCTCTCCAGGCACGCGAACGGGTAGCCCGTCTCGGCGTCGTTGAGGACCAGCACGGCCGACGCGCGCGGGATGCCGCTCGCGACGTTGCCGGGGAAGCTGGAGATCCACTTGATGCCGTGCACGCCGACATCGCCCTTGACCGAGGCGGGCAGGGCGATGATCCGGTCGGACGGGCGGTCGGGGAAGCGCAGGAAGTAGGAGTCCGGGTTGACCGTCAGGCCCTCGCCGTGCAGCCGGTAGGCCGCCTCGACCATCCGGGTGACCTCCGCCTCGCGCCCGGCGACGGCCTCGTGGACCTGGGCGCCGGAGACCACGGCGAACGTTGGGGCCTGCGTCATGTGGGGAACTCCGTATTCCTGTAGATGATCAGTCGCCGAGGATAGCGGCGGGGTCGCCGAAGTGTTCGCGCAGCCAGTTCTCCTCGTAGATGGAATCGAGGTAGCGTTCGCCGAGGTCGGGGGCGATGGCCACGGCCACGGGGTCCTCGCCGGGGTACTTGGCCTCCAGCCAGCGGGAGGCGCCCGACACGACGGTGCCGGTGGAGCCGCCGAACAGGAACCCCCGCGAGGCCAGCGCGTGGACGGTCCGGATCGTGTCGGTCTCGGGGACGTGCACGACGTCGTCGATGAACGACTCGTCCACCAGGTCCGGCCTGCTGCTGGTGCCGAGTCCCGGCACCATCCGGCGCTCGGGGATGCCGCCGAAGGTGACCGAGCCGACCGCGTCCACCGCCACGACGGTGACGGGCCGGCGGTGCTCGCGGAAGTAGCGGGCGCACCCCATCAGCGTGCCGGTCGTCCCGGCGCCGACGAACAGGACCTCCAGGTCGGGGAACTCGCGGTCGATCGCCGGGGCGGTCCCGCGGTAGTGCGCCAGCCAGTTGTTGCGGTTGGCGTACTGGTTCAGCCACACGTACCCGCCGCCGGACGCGCACAGGTTCCGGACGTAGTCGATGCGCCCGCCGAGGTAGCCGCCGTTGGCGTCCCGGTCGGACACCACGCGCACCTCCGCGCCGAGGGCCCGCATGACCCGCATCGAGGCCGGGTTGCAGCGCGGGTCGGTGACGCACACGAACCGCAGGCCACGGCTCGCGGCGATCAGGCTGAGCGCGATCCCGAGGTTGCCCGACGACGACTCCACGATGATCGAATCGGGGGTGAGCGCGCCCTCGCGCTCGGCCGCCTCGACCATCGCCGCGGCCGCCTTCAGCTTCACCGAACCGGCGAAATTGAAACCCTCGCATTTGAGGTAGAGCGGACGTTCGATGACATGCCGAAGATCGACGTAAAGGTCGTCGACGTTGAATTCCTGCGGCGAGGTTATTATCGGCACGCTGCCATCCTGAAATGAAGAAGCAATTCCCTCGTCTTCCCCCGAAGTTCGCCGCGGGCTTCACGCCAGAGCCATGGCGAGGCATCACGGTACCTTCGGGCATCTTGCCGCCGCAACCCCCTGATTACCCACCGGTAGGGCAGAATGCGTGGTGCTTCTGCCGGGCCGGACTTAGGCTATGGCGGCCGCTTTGTTCTGCTGTTACAGCGGAGATGTTCTACAACACGGAGAGTAAAGATGAGTGCTCGCGGACCCGCCGTGGACCGGCTGCTCCCCCTGGCCGGGCTGCCCGCCCTGGACGTGCCCGCGGCGCAGGCGGAGCGCGCCCGCGAGCTGGCCGCGCGGCTCGGGATGACCCGCGAGTGGGACGGCGACCTGTCCGCCCCGGTCATCGCGCGGGTGGAGCGGATCGCCGCCGAGCGCGACCGCCCCGCCGTCGCCGACGAGCACCGGACGCTCTCCTACGCCGGGCTGGTCGCCGAGGCGCGCCGGCTCGCCGCGCTGCTGGAGGACGAGGGCGTCCGCCCCGGCGAGGTCGTCGGCGTGGGCGGCGGCCGCTGCGCGGGCGTCATCGCCGCGTTCCTCGCGATCGAGCTGGTCGGCGCCCTGTACGTCCCGGCCGACGAGACCTGGCCCGCCGCCCGCGTCCGCGACGTCCTCGACCAGGCGGGCGCGGCGGTGCTGATCACGGTCGACCCGGGGGACCGGGTGGCGCCGGCGCTGCTGGAGGGGGCGGCGGAGGCGGGGTGCCGGGTCGTCGGCGCCTCCCGGGCGGACGGCCTGGCCCCGTGGACGGGGGAGCCGCGCCTCAGCGCGCCCGACCAGCCCCGGTACGTGCTGTTCACCTCGGGTTCGACGGGCCGCCCCAAGGGCGCGGTCGTCGAGCACCAGGGCATGCTCAACCACCTCTGGGCGAAGATCGTCGACCTGGAGCTGACCGGCGACGACGTGGTCGCGTTCACCGCCCCGCTGGGGTTCGACATCTCGATCTGGCAGATGCTCTGCCCGCTGCTGCTGGGCGGCCGGGTGGACGTGGTCGGCGACGAGGTGGGCCACGACCCGGTCGCGTTCGCCCGAGCGGTGGACGCGCAGGGCATCACGGTCGTCGAGCTCGTCCCGACCATGGTCAGGCACCTGCTGGACGACCTGGCGCCGGACGCCTCCCCGGCGGGGGGCGGCGGGGTCCGCCCGCTGGCGGGCCTGCGCTGGATGATCGCCACCGGCGAGGAGCTGCCGGCCGAGCTGTCCCGCCGGTGGCTGGAGGCGGTGCCGCACGCCCGGCTGCTGAACGCCTACGGCCCGACCGAGTGCTCCGACGACGTCACCCACCACACCGTGACGGCCGGTGACCTGGGCCTTCTCCGCCTGCCGATCGGCACGCCGATCATCAACGCGCGCCTGTACGTGCTGCGGCCGGAGGATGACGGCACCTGGTCGGCGTGCGACGTCGGCGAGACCGGGGAGCTGTTCGTCGGCGGCGTGGTGGTCGGCCGCGGCTATCTCGGCGACGCCGAGCGCACCCGTGAGGCGTTCCACCGGGACCCCTTCGGCGCGTCCCCGACCGGGCGCCTCTACCGGACGGGCGACGCGGTGCGGCTGCTGCCGCCCGGCGCGGGCGGCGAGGACCGCCCCACCCTGCAGTACCTGGGGCGCGTCGACCGCCAGGTCAAGATCGCCGGGGTGCGGATGGAGCTGGGCGAGATCGAGGCGGTACTGCAGCGCCACCCGGGGGTGCGGGCCGCCGCGGTGGTGGTGCACGAGTACCCGGGCAGGTAGCGGGCCCGCCGTTCACCGAGCGTGACCGGGCTGGCCGGATTCGGTTGTCAACCTTTGTCACCCCGCGAGCGTCCGGCCCGTCCGGAACGGACCCGGCGGCCGATGATTTTGTCACTCCTGTTAGCAATGGGGCGAGGCAACTTCTGCTTTTGAGGGGATTGCGAGGCATGTGACCGGCTGGTTGACTGTGACCCCGCTACTCCTGAGTAGATCGTGGGACGAGGGCGGAAGACGGGCGAGGGCGGAAAGCGGCGGCGCTCCGTATTGGCCGGAACACAGGGCGTTGACTCCGGGATCGTGCGGGCGATGTGCGTCCCCGGAGGGAACTCGGGGTGAAAGGGGACGGGGAAACCCGATCATTTCTGTGGTCATTCTCTTTGGATTTCTGCCCGCCGGCGTCCTGCCGGACCCGAAACCGGGCGTGAAGCAAACCCCCTGCGACCGGGAAAGCACCGCTTGATGTCCACCGAGTACGTTCCCCTTTCGGCCGCTCAGCGGAGCGTCTGGTACGCGCAGCAGCTGGCGCCGCGGACGCCGATCCACATCGCGCAGTACATCGAGATCGAGGGCGCGGTCGACCACGGGCTGTTCGACCGGGTGGCGCGCATCGCGGCCCACGAGGCGCTGGCGATGAACATCCGGATCGCCGAGCGGGACGGCCTGCCGTACCAGGTGCTCGACCCGGACGCGACGGCCACGATCCCGCTCGTGGACCTGTCCGGCGAGCCCGACCCGGACGCCGCCGCGCGGGCGTGGATGCGGGAGGCGATGGCCGAGCCGCTGCCGCTGGACGCCGAGCGCCTGTACTCCACGGCCCTGCTGCGGCTGGCCCCCGGACTGCACCGCTGGTTCATCCGCGCCCACCACATCATCCAGGACGGGTACTGCGGCCCGCTGATCGCCCATCGCGCCGCGGAGATCTACACGGCGCTGGCGGCAGGGGGCGAGTACGTCCCCGCAGAGGCCGGCGACTACCGCAGAGTCCTCGCCGAGGAGGAGGCCTACCGGGCGTCGGAGAAGTTCGAGCGGGACCGCGCCTACTGGACCGAGCGGTTCGCCGACCGGCCGGTCGCGGTGTCGCTGTCGGAGGAGACGGCCGAGCCGACCGCCGACTACCTGAGCCTGACCTCCCTCGTCCCGCCGGAGCGGACCGCCGAGCTGGCGGCCGGCGCGCGCCGGCTCCGCACCGCGACGCAGGGCCTGGCGATCGCGGCGATGGCCGCGTACGTGGCGCGGATGGCCGGCACCGAGGACGTCGTCCTCGGCCTCGCCGTCACCGGCCGCACCACGCAGATCGCGCGGGACACCCCGGCGATGCTGGCGACGGTGCTGCCGCTGCGCGTGTCGGTCCGGCCTGACATGACGGTGGAGGAGCTGGTCCGCGCGGCGACGCGGGCGAGTGCCCGGGCGCTGCGCCACCAGCACTACCGGCGCGAGGACCTGCTGCGGGACCTGAAGCTGCTCGGCGAGCGCCCCCGCCTCTACGGGCCGGTCATCAACATCATGGCGTTCGACTACCGGCTGGACTTCGCGGGCCTCCCGGCGCGCATGCACGCGATCACCACGGGGCCGATCGACGACCTGTCGATCAACATCTACGACAACTTCGACGGGGCGGGCCTGCGCGTCGACTTCGAGGCGCACCCGGACCTGTACGCCGAGGACCAGGTCGCCAAGCACCTGGACCGGTACATCCGGTTCCTGGGCGCGCTCGCCGACGTCGACCCGGCCACGCCGCTGCGCGAGATCAGCCTGCTCGACGACGCGGAGCGGGCCCTCGTGCTGGAGGAGTGGAACGACACGGCGGTCCCCGCCCCGCCCGCCGTCGTCCCTGAGCTGTTCGAGGCGCAGGCCGCGCGCACCCCGGACGCCCCGGCCGTCACCCGCGGCGGCACGACCCTCACCTATCGGGAGCTGAACGAACGCGCCAACCGCCTCGCCCGCCACCTGATCGCGCGCGGGGTCGGCGCGGAGGACTTCGTCGCCCTGGCGCTGCCGCGCGACGAGAACCTGGTCGTCGCGGCGCTGGCCGTGCTGAAGGCGGGCGCCGCCTACCAGCCGGTCGACCTGGCCTACCCCGCCGACCGCGTCGCCTACATGCTGGAGGACGCCGCCCCCGCCTGCGTCATCACCACGCGGGACGCGGACCTGCCGCCCGGCGCCGCCCGCGTCGAGCTCGACGCGCTCGCGCTGGACGGGCTCCGCGGCGATGACGTCGCCGACGCCGACCGCGTCCGGCCGCTGCGGTCCGGGAACCCGGCGTACATCATCTACACCTCCGGGTCGACGGGGCGCCCGAAAGGCGTCGTCATCTCCCACGCCAACCTCGTGGACCTGTGCGTCAAGTCGATGGCGAGCTACGGGCCCGCCTCGACGATGGCGCGCGTGCTGTTCTCCACGTCGCTGAACTTCGACGTGTCGGTGTTCGAGTGGCTGCTGCCGCTCACCGTCGGCGGCGAGATCGAGGTCATGCGGGACCTGCTGGAGGTCGCCGAGCGCGGCGGCTGGTCCGGGACGCTGGTCAGCGGCGTGCCGTCGGCCGTGTCGGCGCTGCTGGCACGCGGCGGCCTGCGGCTGGAGTCGGGGGACGTGGCGCTCGGCGGCGAGGCGCTGCCGCCGCAGCTCCTGCGGGACGTGCGGGCACTGCTGCCGAAGGCCCGTATCTCCAACATCTACGGTCCCACCGAAGCGACGGTCTTCTCCACCTGGTGGGTCGATGACGGCAACCCCGACGCGGTGGCGCCGATCGGCGGCCCGATGGCCAACACCCGCGCCTACGTGCTGGACGACAGGCTCGGCCCGGTCCCGGTCGGCGTGCCCGGCGAGCTGTACCTGGCGGGTGAGGGGCTGGCGCGCGGATACCTGCGCCGCCCCGGCCTGACCGCGGACCGGTTCGTCGCGTGCCCGTTCGGCGGGCCGGGGGAGCGGATGTACCGGACGGGCGATCTCGTCCGCTGGAACAGCGCCGGCCACATCGAGTATCTCGGCCGCCTCGACCACCAGGTGAAGGTCCGCGGGTTCCGTATCGAGCCGGGCGAGATCGAGACGGCGCTGTCCGCGCACCCGGCGGTGACGCAGAGCGTCGTGGTCGCGCGCCGCGACGCGGTCGGCGACACCGTCCTCGCCGGGTACGTCGTCGGCTCCGCGAGCCCGGCCGAGCTGCGGGCGTTCGTCGCCCAGACGCTGCCGGACTACATGGTGCCGTCCGCCATCGTCGTGCTGGAGGAGATGCCGCTCACCCCGAACGGCAAGCTCGACCGCGCGGCGCTCCCGGAACCGGACTTCGCCGCGTCCCTCACCTCCCGCGGCCCCCGCGACGCCCGCGAGGAGATCCTCTGCGGGATCTTCGCCGGTGTCCTCGGCCTGGAGCGCATCGGCGTCGACGACGGGTTCTTCGACCACGGCGGCGACTCCCTCAAGGCGACCCGCGTCGTGGCCCGCGCCCGCGCCGCACTGGACGTGGAACTGCCGGTGCGGGTCCTGTTCGAGGCCCCGACCGTGGCGGGGCTCGCCGAGTACATCGCCTCCGCCGGGAGCGCCGAACGCCCCGCGTTGCGGGCGGTGGAGAAGCGTCCCGTCCCGCTGCCGGTGTCGTACGCGCAGGAGCGCCTCTGGTTCCTGAACCGGCTCGAAGGGCTCACCGCCACCTACAACCTGCCGATTCCGCTGCGCCTCACCGGCGCGGTCGACCCCGAGGCGATGCGGGAGGCGCTGCGCGACGTCGTCGCCCGCCACGAGCCGCTGCGGACGCTGTTCGCCGACGCCGACGGCGAGCCGCACCAGGTGATCGTCGCGGCGGACGAGGCCGACCCGCGCCTGACCGTGAGCGAGCCCGCCGACCCGCACGCCGCCCTGTTCGCCGACGCCACCCGCGGCTTCGACCTGGCGAACGAGCCGCCGCTGCGCGCCCACCTGTACCGGCTCGGCGAGGACGAGCACCTGCTCCTCATCGTCCTGCACCACGTCGCAGGCGACGGCTGGTCGCTGGCGCCGCTCGCCCGCGACGTCATCACCGCCTACCTGGCCCGGCGCGCCGGCGAGGCTCCCGGCTGGGCGCCGCTGCCCGTCCAGTACGCCGACTACGCGCTCTGGCAGCGCGCGCTGCTCGGCGACGAGCGGGACCCGGCGAGCCTCGCCGCCCGCCAGATCGCCTACTGGAAGGAGGCCCTCGCCGGGCTGCCCGACCAGATCAGGCTGCCGCACGACCGCCCCCGCCCGGACCGCGCCTCCTACCGGGGCGGGCAGGTCGCCTTCGAGGTCCCGGCGGAGCTGGCGGACGGGCTGCGCGCCCTCGCCCGCGACCACCAGGTCAGCGTGTTCATGGTCCTGCGGGCCGCGCTCGCCGCGCTGCTCACCCGGCTCGGCGCCGGGACGGACGTGCCGATCGGCTCGCCCGTCGCGGGCCGCACGGACGAGGCCCTGGACGACCTCGTCGGCGTCTTCGTCAACACGCTGGTGCTGCGCACCGACACCTCCGGCGACCCGTCGCTGGCCGAGCTGCTCGCCCGCGTCCGGGAGACCGACCTCGCCGCCTACGCCCACCAGGACGTCCCGTTCGAGCGGCTCGTCGAGGTGCTCAACCCGGCGCGGTCGCTGGCGCGGCACCCGCTGTTCCAGGTCATGCTGACCCTGCAGAACAACCCCGAGGCGTCGGTCGAGCTGCCGGGCCTGAACGTCGCCGTCGAGCCGGTGGACGCCGGGGTCGCCAAGTTCGACCTGGAGTTCCTCCTGGAGGACGCCCGCGACGGCGCGGGCGGGTACGCGGGGACCCTCGAATACGCCCTCGACCTGTTCGACCGCGAGACGGCCGAGCGGCTCGCCGGCTGGTACCGGCTGACCCTGGAGGCGGCCGTCGCCTCCGGCGGCGCCGTCACCGTCGGCGCCCTCGACCTGCCCGGCGCCCCGCAGGGCCTCCCGCAGGTCCCGGAGGCCGCGGCGGAGCCGGGCGAGAAGCGCCTCGTCGCGTACGTCGTCGCCGCGCCCGGCCAGACCCTCGACCCCGAGGAGCTGCGCGCCCACATCCGCGAGAGCCTGCCGGAGTCGATGGTCCCCGCCGCCGTCGTCGTCCTGGACGAGATGCCGCTCACCCCGAACGGCAAGGTCGACACCGGGGCGCTCCCGAAGCCGGAGCTGACGATCACTCCGGCGACCGCGTACCGCGCCCCGTCGGGGGAGGCGGAGGAGGCCGTCGCCGCCGTCTTCGCCGACCTGCTCGGCGTGGACCGGGTCGGCGCCGACGACGACTTCTTCGCGCTCGGCGGCAACTCCCTCATCGCGATGCGGGTGGTCAGCCGGGTCCGCCGCGCCCTCGGCGCGGAGCTTCCCGTCCGGGCGCTGTTCGAGGCGCCGACCGTCGCCGCGCTCGCCGCCCTGCTCGGCCGCGGCGCCGCGCCCGCGCGTCCCGCGCTGGAGCGGCGCGAACGCCCGGACGTGATCCCGCCGTCCTACGCGCAGCAGCGGCTCTGGTTCCTCAACCGGTTCGAGGGACCGTCCGCCACCTACAACATGCCGACCGCGCTGCGCATCCGCGGCCCGCTGGACGTGGAGGCGCTCCGCGCCGCCGTCGGCGACCTCGTGGAACGGCACGAGTCGCTCCGCACGGTCCTGCCCGACAGCGGGGGAGTGCCGCGCCAGCTCATCCTGGACGCGGCCGCCGCGCGGCCCGAGCTGGAGATCACCGACACCACCGAGGCGGAGCTGCCCGCGCGGCTCGCCATGGCCGCCGGGTACGCGTTCGACATCTCCGCCGAACCTCCGCTGCGCGCCCACCTGTTCCGGATCGGGCCGCGGGAGCACGTCGTACTGCTGCTCATGCACCACGTCGCGGCGGACGGCTGGTCGATGGCGCCGCTGGCCCGGGACGTGATCCTGGCCTATGCGGCGCGTGCGGAGGGCCGTGAGCCGCAGTGGTCGCCGCTGCCGGTCCAGTACGCCGACTACACGCTCTGGCAGCGTGAGCTGTTCGGGTCCGAGGACGATCCGGGCAGCTTGATCTCGCGGCAGATCGGGTACTGGCGTGGGGCGCTGGCGGGGTTGCCGGAGGAGCTGTCGCTGCCCGCCGACCGGCCGCGCCCGGCGCAGGCGTCCTACCGGGGCGGGACGGCCAGGTTCCGGCTCGGCCCCGGAATCCGCGCGGGCCTGCAGAAGATCGCACAGGAGACCGGCGCCAGCCCGTTCATGGTCGCGCAGGCGGCGTTCGCGGCGCTGCTGACGCGGCTCGGCGCGGGGACGGACGTGCCGGTCGGCTCGCCGATCGCGGGCCGGACCGACGAGGCGCTGGACGACCTGGTCGGCATGTTCGTCAACATGCTCGTCTTCCGCACCGACACCTCCGGGGACCCGTCGTTCCGGGAGCTGGTGGGTCGGGTGAAGGAGACCGACCTCGCCGCCTACGCCCACCAGGACGTCCCGTTCGAGCGGCTCGTCGAGGTGCTGAACCCGCCCCGTCACCTCGCCCGCCACCCGCTGTTCCAGGTCGGGCTGACATTCCAGAACAACCCGGAGGCGCGGCTGGAGATGCCCGGCTTCGGCGCCGAGGTGGAACCGCTCACCGCCGGGGTGTCCCGCTTCGACCTGCTGATGATCCTCACCGAGCGGGAGGACGGGCTCGACGGCGAGCTGGAGTACGCGCTCGACCTCTACGATCCGGCCACCGCGCGCGGCCTCGTCGAGCGGTTCGAGCGGTACCTGGAGTCGCTGCTCGCCGACCCCGACGCCCCCATCGGCGCCGCCGACGTCCTGTCGCCGCACGAGCGCTCGCTGGTCCTCGGCGACTGGGCGGGCGGATCGGCGCGCCCCGCTGAGCGGGCCACGATTCCCGCGCTGTTCGAGGCGCAGGCCGCGGTTCGTCCGGATGCGGTGGCGGTGTCGTTCGAGGGTGTGTCGTGGACGTACGGGGAGGTGAACGCGAGGGCGAATCGTCTGGCTCGGCGGCTGGTGGGGCAGGGGGTGGGGCCTGAGCAGTTCGTGGCCTTGGCTCTGCCGCGTTCGGCGGAGCTGGTGGTGGCGATCCTCGCGGTGCTCAAGGCGGGGGCGGCTTACGTCCCGGTCGATCCGGACTACCCGGAGGACCGCATCGCCTACATGCTCGAAGACGCCCGCCCGGTCCTGACCTTGCGCCCCGAAGACCTCGCCGATCTGGACGCGGCCGGGTACGACGACGGCGACCTCGGCATCGCGATCTCCCCGGATCACCCCGCGTACGTCATCTACACGTCGGGTTCGACGGGGCGTCCGAAGGGTGTGGTGGTGCCGCATCAGAACGTGGTGCGGTTGCTGCGTTCGACCGAGGAGTGGTTCCACTTCGGTCCGAGTGATGTGTGGACGCTGTTCCATTCGTATGCGTTCGACTTCTCGGTGTGGGAGCTGTGGGGTTCCCTGCTGTACGGGGGCAGGCTCGTCGTCGTCCCCTACCTGACCTCGCGTTCGCCGGACGACTTCCTCGCTCTCCTGGAGAGGGAGCGGGTGACCGTCCTCAACCAGACCCCGTCGGCCTTCTACCAGTTGATGGCGGCCGACAAGCAGAACCCGGGCAGGGACCTTGCCCTGCGCTACATCGTCTTCGGCGGCGAGGCTCTCGACCTCGGGCGCCTGGAGGACTGGTACTCCCGGCGCCCCGAGGACGCCCCCACCCTCGTCAACATGTACGGAATCACCGAGACGACCGTGCACGTCTCGTACGTGGCGCTGGACCGCGCCTACGCGGCGACCGCGCCTGGCAGCGTCATCGGTGTCGGCATCCCGGACCTGCGCGTCTACGTGTTGGACGGTCGTCTTCAGCCGGTCCCGCCCGGCGTCGTCGGTGAGCTGTACGTCGCGGGGCCGGGCCTGGCGCGCGGGTATCTGAACCGTCCCGGCCTGTCCGCCGAGCGGTTCGTCGCCGACCCGTTCGGGACGGCCGGCGCCCGCATGTACCGGACGGGCGACGTGGGCCGGTGGCTGGCCGGAGGCCGTCTCGAATACCTCGGGCGCGCCGATCGGCAGGTGCAGCTGCGCGGCTTCCGGATCGAACCGGGCGAGATCGAGTCGGCGTTGGTCCGGCACGAGGCGGTCTCGGACGCCGCTGTGATCGTCCGGGACGACCGGCTCGTCGCCTACGTCGTCGCGTCCGGAGCCGATGCCGCCGAGCTGCGCCGGTTCGTCGGCCGGGAACTCCCCGACCACATGGTCCCGGCCGCCGTCGTGGAGCTGGACGCTCTGCCGCTGACGTCGAACGGCAAGCTGGACCGCAGGGCGCTTCCCGCGCCGGACTTCGGGGCGAAGGTGTCGTCGCGGGCGCCGCGCACCGAGCAGGAGGAGACGCTCGCGCGCCTGTTCGCCGAAGTTCTCGGGTTGGAGCGGGTCGGGATCGACGACGGGTTCTTCGACCTGGGCGGCGACTCCATCATCGCGATCCAGCTCGTCTCCCGCGCCCGCCAGTCCGGCCTGGTCATCACGCCCCGCGAGGTCTTCCAGCACCAGACCGTCGAAGAGCTCGCCGCCGCCGCCGAACCGGTCGGCGAGGGCAAGGAGATCGAGGCGGAGGCGCCGGGCGCCGGGGTCGGGCCCGTCCCCATCACACCGATTACCGCCTGGCTGCGCGACCGGGTGGGCGGCGACGCGTCGCTGATCAGCGGCTTCCACCAGGCGATGCTGCTGCGCACCCCGCCCGGCCTCGGCGCGGAGCGGCTGGCCGCCGCGCTGGCGGTCCTGCTCGACCACCACGACGTCCTGCGCCTGCGCCTCGACACCGGCGGCGGCCGGTGGCAGCCCGTCGTCCGCCCGCCGGGTTCCGTCGACGCCGCCGCCCTCGTCACCCGCGTCGACGTCGCGGGACTGGACGGCGACAAGGTCCAGGCGGTCGTCGCCGAGCAGGCCGCCGCCGCCCGCGACCGTCTCGACCCGGCCGCCGGGACGGTCGCGCAGCTCGTCTGGTTCGACGCGGACCGCGAGCAGGGGCGCCTCCTCGTCGTCCTGCACCACCTGGTCGTGGACGGCGTGACCTGGCGCATCCTGCTGCCCGACCTCGTCACCGCCTGGGCCGGGGGAGAACTCCAGCCGGTCGGGACGTCCTTCCGCCGCTGGGCGCAGAAGCTCACCGCCGCCGAGCGGAGCGAACAAGACCTGGAGGACTGGCTCGACATCGTCGACGGCCCGCCGCAGAAGCTCGCGGACCGCCCGCTCGACCCGCGCGCGGACATCGCGGCCCGCGCCCGCTCCCTCACCCTCGACCTGCCCGCCGACGTGACCGGGCCGCTGCTCACCGAGGTCCCGGCCGCGTTCCACGGCCGCGCCAACGACGTGCTGCTCACCGGCCTCGCCGTCGCCGTCGCCCAGTGGCGCAGGCGCCGCGGCGGGCGCGGCACCGGCGTCCTGGTCGACCTGGAAGGCCACGGCCGCGAGGACTCCGTGCCGGGCGTGGACGTCTCGCGCACGGCCGGCTGGTTCACCTCGATCCACCCCGTCCGGCTGGACGCGGGGGGCGCGACCGGCGGCGCGGCCGTCAAGAAGGTGAAGGAGCAGCTGCGCGCCGTCCCGGACGTCCTCGGGTACGGCCTGCTACGCCACGTGGACGGCGACGAGGAGCTCGCCGAGGTCCCGCGGGCGCAGATCGCGTTCAACTACCTCGGCCGGGTCGCGGACGGCGGCGACGGCGGCGGCGACTGGACGCTCGCGCCCGAGGAGCTGCCCGCCGGGGAGGACCCCCGCATGCCGATGGCGCACGCCCTGGAGGTCAACGCCCTCACCCGGGACCTGCCCGCGGGCCCCGTGCTGGCGGCGACCTGGACATGGCCCGGCGGGCTGCTGGACTCCGCCGACGTGCGGGAGCTGGCCGAGGGCTGGTTCGCGGCGCTGCGCGGCCTCGTCGCGGACGTCGCCGGCGGCGCGGCCGGCGGGTTCACCCCGTCCGACCTGCTGGTGGAGCTGGACCAGGGCGAGATCGACAAGCTGCAGACCGCGTGGAGGCAGAAGAAGTGAACCGGGGCGACCTCGAGGACATCCTGCCGCTGTCGCCGCTGCAGCAGGGCTTCTTCTTCCACGCCCTCTTCGACGCCGGCGACGGCGACGTCTACACGGCCCAGCTCGTCCTGGACCTGGAGGGCCCCCTCGACGTCGCCGCGCTGCGGACCGCCGCCGAGACGCTGCTGCGCCGCCACCCGAACCTGCGCGCCGCGTTCTGGCACGAGGACCTGTCGCGGCCCGTGCAGGTCGTGCCGCGCACCGTCGAGCTGCCGTGGGAGGAGGTCGCCGCCGACGGCGTCGAGGCCGACGCCGTCGTGCTGCGGGAACGGGCGCGCGGTTTCGACATGACCGCGCCGCCGCTGCTGCGGTTCGTCCTCGTCCGCATGGGCCCCGAGCGGTACCGGCTGATATTCACCAACCACCACATCCTGCTGGACGGCTGGTCCACGCCGATCATGGTGACCGAGCTGTTCCTGCTGTACATGCAGGGCGGCCACGACGCGGGGATGCCCCGCGTCGCCCCCTACAAGAACTACCTGGCCTGGCTCTCCCGGCAGGACCGCGCCGCCGCCGAGGACGCCTGGCGCCGCGCGCTGGACGGCGTGGAGGAGCCCGGCCTCGTCGCTCCCGCGGCCGCCGCCCGCGCGCCCGAACCCCCCGAGCGCACGACCACCGCGCTGGACGAGCGCGCCACCCGCCGCCTCACCCGCGCCGCCCGCCGCCACGGCGTCACGCTGAGCACCGTCCTGCAGGGCGCCTGGGGGCTCGTCCTCGGGCGGCTCCTCGGCACGGGGGACGTGGTGTTCGGCGCGACCGTGTCCGGCCGTCCCCCCGAGCTGCCGGGCATCGAGCAGATGATCGGGCTCTTCATCAACACGCTGCCGGTCCGCGTCCGGTACCGGCTGGACGAGCCGCTCGGCGCGCTGATGGAACGGCTCCAGGACGAGCAGACCGAGCTGCTCGCCCACCACCATCTCGGCCTCACCGACATCCAGCGGGCGGCCGGCCACGGCGGCGCGCTGTTCGACACGATGACGGTGCTGGAGAACTACCCGTTCGACCCGTCCTCGATGGACGGCTCCCTCAACGGCGTCCGCATCGCCGGGGCCGACTCCTACGACGCCACCCACTTCCCCCTGTCCTTCGTCGCCGTCCCGGGCGAGAGCCTCTCGCTCCGCCTGCACTACCGGCCCGACGTCTTCGAGGCGCCCGCCGTGGAGGCGCTGCTCGCGCGCGTCCGCCGCTTCCTGGAGGCGTTCGCCGAGGACGCGGACCAGATGATCGGCGCGGTGGACCTCGCGGACGGCGCCGACCGAGCGGCCTTGGCGGCCTGGAACGACACGACGGCCTGGAACGACACGCCCGCCTGGAACGGCACCGCCGCCGACGCCCCGTCGGGCACCCTTGCGGCCCTGTTCGAGGCCCAGGCCGCCCGCACCCCCGACGAGACCGCCCTCGTCTGCGGCGACGCCCGGCTGACCTACGCCGAGCTGAACGCGCGCGCCAACCGCCTCGCGCACGAGCTGATCGCGCGGGGCGTCGGCCCCGAGGACCGCGTCGCGCTCGTCCTGCCGCGCACCCCCGAGATCGTCGTCGCGATCCTCGGGGTCCTGAAGGCGGGCGCCGCGTACGTGCCCGTCGACCCCGAGTACCCGGCCGACCGCGTCGCCTCCACGCTGGACGACTGCCGCCCGGCGCTGACCATCACCGCCGGCGACTTCCCGGACGCCGCGGGCCGGCCCTCCCACGACCCCGCCGACGGGGAACGGGTCCGGAGCCTCCGGGCGGACAACGCCGCCTACGTCATCTACACGTCGGGATCCACCGGGCGCCCCAAGGGCGTGACCGTCCCGCACGCGGGGGTGCTCAACTACTTCGAGGCCCACCGGGACGCGTTCTTCGACCCGCTCGTCGAGGCCGCCGGCGGCCGCCGGATGCGCTTCGCCCACCTGGCGTCGTTCTCGTTCGACACGTCCTGGATGGGCCTGCTGTGGATGATGTACGGCCAAGAGCTGCACCTCATCGACGACGAGACCCGCCGCGACGTGGAGGCCTACACCGCGTACGTGGCGCGCGCGCGGATCGACCTGGTGAACACCACCCCGTCGCACTTCACCTCGCTCCGCGAGGCGGGCCTGCTGGACGCCGACGGCCGGCACCGGCCCTCGCAGCTCCTCCTCGGCGGCGAGGCGATCAGCGAGAGCCTGTGGACGGAGCTGCGGGCCGTCCCCGGCCTCACCACCCGCAACTTCTACGGGCCCACCGAGTCGACCGTCGACACCATGAACGCGGCGGTCGCCGGCAGCGACCGACCGACCGTCGGCGCGCCCCAGCGGGGCACCCGGGCCTACGTGCTCGACCGCGCGCTCCAGCCCGTCCCGGCCGGCGTCCCCGGCGAGCTGTACCTCGCGGGCGCGCAGCTCGCACGCGGCTACCACGACCGGCCCGGCCTGTCCGCCGAGCGCTTCGTCGCCGACCCGTTCGGCGCGCCCGGCGAGCGCATGTACCGCACCGGCGACCTCGCCCGGTGGCGGCCGGACGGGACGGTCGAGTACCTCGGCCGCGCCGACGACCAGGTGAAGATCCGCGGCTTCCGGGTGGAGCCGGGGGAGATCGAGAACGTCCTCGCCGGATGCCCCGGCGTCGCGCGGGCCGCCGTCGTCGTCCGCGAGGACCGCCCGGGCGACCGGCGCCTCGCCGCCTACCTCGTCGGGCCCGACGTCGACGCCGCCGCCGTCCGGCGGTACGCGGCCGAGCGGCTCCCCGACTACATGGTCCCCTCGTTCACCGTCCTGGACGCCCTGCCGCTCACCGTGAACGGCAAGCTCGACCGGGCCGCGCTGCCCGCGCCCGACGCCGGCTCCGCCGCCGGCCGCGCGCCGCGCTCGCCGCGGGAGGAGATCCTCTGCGGCCTGTTCGCCGAGGTCCTCGGCGTGCCGAGGGTCGGCGTGGACGACGGCTTCTTCGACCTCGGCGGCGACTCCCTCACCGCGACCCGCCTCGTCAGCCGGATCCGGTCCGCGCTCGGCGCCGAGCTTCCCGTCCGGGCGCTGTTCGAGGCGCCGACCGCGGCGGGCCTCGCCGAACGGCTCGCCGAGGCGGACGGGGACGTCCGCCCGCCGTTGGCGCGGGCCGAGCGTCCGGACGTCGTCCCGCTGTCGTACGCGCAGCAGCGGCTCTGGTTCCTCAACCGGTTCGAGGGCGCCCCCGCGGCGTTCAACATGCCGATCGCGCTGCGCCTGGACGGCGCCCTCGACCTCGCCGCGCTGCGCGCCGCGCTGGCCGACGTCGCGGCGCGCCACGAGCCCCTCCGCACGATCTTCCCCGACGGGTCGGGGACCGCCCGGCAGCTCGTCCTCGACCCCGCCGACGCCCGCCCCCGCCTCGACGTCGCGGAGGTGGAGGAGAGCGCGCTGCCCGCGGCGCTGGCCGCGACGGTCGGGCAGGGCTTCGACCTGTCGGTGGAGCCGCCGCTGCGCGCCCGCCTGTTCGCCCTCGGCGGCGGCACGCACGTCCTCATGCTCGTCCTGCACCACATCGCGGCGGACGGCTGGTCGATGGCGCCGCTGGCCCGGGACGTGATCCTGGCCTATGCGGCGCGTGCGGAGGGCCGTGAGCCGCAGTGGTCGCCGCTGCCGGTCCAGTACGCGGACTACACGCTCTGGCAGCGTGAGCTGTTCGGTTCGGAGGACGATCCGGGCAGCTTGATCTCGCGGCAGATCGGGTACTGGCGTGGGGCGCTGGCGGGGTTGCCGGAGGAGCTGTCGCTGCCCGCCGACCGGCCGCGCCCGGCGCAGGCGTCCTACCGGGGCGGGACGCACGCGTTCGAGTTGGACGCCGAACTCCACGCCGAACTCCTGGCCCTCGCCCGGCAGAGCGGCGCGACCCTCTTCATGGTCATGCAGGCGGCGTTCGCGGCGCTGCTGACGCGGCTCGGCGCGGGGACGGACGTGCCGGTCGGCTCGCCGATCGCGGGCCGGACCGACGAGGCGCTGGACGACCTGGTCGGCATGTTCGTCAACATGCTCGTCCTGCGCACCGACACCTCCGGGGACCCGTCGTTCCGGGAGCTGGTGGGTCGGGTGAAGGAGACCGACCTCGCCGCCTACGCCCACCAGGACCTGCCGTTCGAGCGGCTCGTCGAGGTGCTGAACCCGGCGCGGTCGATGGCGCGGCACCCGCTGTTCCAGGTCGTCCTGTCGTTCCAGAACAACCCCGAGGCGCGGCTCGAACTGGACGGCCTGACCGGCGGCGCCGAGCCCCTGGCGGCGGGCACCGCCAAGTACGACCTGTCCCTCTACCTGGAGGAGCGGCACGGCGGCGACGGCGCGCCCGGCGGCATCGAGGCCGGCCTCGAATACGCCCTCGACCTCTTCGACCCCGCCACCGCCGAGGCGATCGCCCGGCGGTTCGAGCGCCTCGTCCGCGAACTGGTCGCCGACCCCGACGCGCCCGTCACCACCGCCGAGATCCTCGACCGCGGCGAACGGCGCACGCTGCTGCGCCGCTGGGCGGGCGGCAGGGGCGGCGACGTCCCGCGCACGACGATCCCCGCGCTGTTCGAGGCGCAGGCCGCGGTTCGTCCGGATGCGGTGGCGGTGTCGTTCGAGGGTGTGTCGTGGACGTACGGGGAGGTGAACGCGAGGGCGAATCGTCTGGCTCGGCGGCTGGTGGGGCAGGGGGTGGGGCCTGAGCAGTTCGTGGCCTTGGCCCTGCCGCGTTCGGCGGACCTTGTGGTGGCGATCCTCGGAGTGCTCAAGGCCGGAGCGGCCTACGTTCCGATCGATCCGGACTACCCGGAAGACCGCATCGCCTACATGCTCGAAGACGCTCGTCCTGTCGTGACCTTGCGTCCGGAGGACTTGGAGGGGCTGGACGACCCCGGTCTTCCCGCGACCGACCTCGGCATCGCCATCGACCCGGACCATCCGGCTTACGTCATCTACACGTCGGGTTCGACGGGGCGTCCGAAGGGTGTGGTGGTGCCGCATCAGAACGTGGTGCGGTTGCTGCGTTCGACCGAGGAGTGGTTCGACTTCGGTCCGAGTGATGTGTGGACGCTGTTCCATTCGTATGCGTTCGACTTCTCGGTGTGGGAGCTGTGGGGCTCCCTGCTGTACGGGGGCAGGCTCGTCGTCGTCCCCTACCTGACGTCCCGCTCGCCGGACGACTTCCTCGACTTGCTCGCGGCCGAGAAGGTCACCGTCCTCAACCAGACCCCGTCGGCCTTCTACCAGTTGATGGCGGCCGACAAGCAGAACCCGGGCAGGGACCTTGCCCTGCGCTACATCGTCTTCGGCGGTGAAGCGCTCGACCTCGGGCGCCTGGAGGACTGGTACTCCCGCCACGACGAGAACGCGCCGGTCCTCGTCAACATGTACGGGATCACCGAGACGACCGTGCACGTCTCCTACCTTGCCCTCGACCCCGTCCAAGCGGCCACGGCGGCGGGGAGCCTCATCGGCGTCGGCATCCCGGACCTGCGCGTCTACGTGTTGGACGGTCGTCTTCAGCCGGTCCCGCCCGGCGTCGTCGGTGAGCTGTACGTCGCGGGGCCGGGCCTGGCGCGCGGGTATCTGAACCGTCCCGGCCTGTCCGCCGAGCGGTTCGTCGCCGACCCGCACGGCGAGCCCGGAACTCGCATGTACCGGACGGGCGACCTCGGCCGCTGGCGCACGGACGGGACCCTCGACTACCTCGGGCGCGGCGACCAGCAGGTGCAGCTGCGCGGCTTCCGGATCGAACCGGGCGAGATCCAGGCCGTCCTGACCAGGCACGAGGACGTCCGGGACGCCGCCGTCGTGGTCCGCGACGACCGCCTCATCGCCTACGTCGTCGCGTCCGGCGCCGACACCGCCGAGCTGCGCCGCTTCGCCGCGAAGGCCCTGCCCGACCACATGGTTCCGGCGGCCGTGGTGGAGCTGGACGCTCTGCCGCTGACGTCGAACGGCAAGCTGGACCGCAGGGCGCTTCCCGCGCCGGACTTCGGGGCGAAGGTGTCGTCGCGGGCGCCGCGCACCGAGCAGGAGGAGATCCTCGCGCGCCTGTTCGCCGAAGTCCTGGGGTTGGAGCGGGTCGGGATCGACGACGGGTTCTTCGACCTGGGCGGCGACTCCATCATCGCGATCCAGCTCGTCTCCCGCGCCCGCCAGTCCGGCCTGGTCATCACGCCCCGCGAGGTCTTCCAGCACCAGACCGTCGAGGAACTCGCCGCCGCCGCCAAGCCGGTCGGCGAGGGCGAACGGACCGAAGCGGAGGCGCCGGGCGCGGGCATCGGCCGCGTCCCCGCCACCCCGATCATGCGCTGGTTCCAGGAGCTGCACGGCCCCGTCGACGGCTACAGCCAGCGCATGCTGCTCCAGGTCCCGCCGGACCTCGGCGCGGAGCGGCTGACCGCCGCGCTCCAGACGCTTTTGGACCACCACGACATGCTCCGCCTGCGCGTGAACGGCGCCGAGTTCGAGGTCGCCGAGCCCGGCGCCGTCGACGCCGCGCCCCTCGTCCGCCGCGTGGACGTCGCCGGCCTCGGCGCCGCGGACCTGCGCGCCGTGCTCGCCGCCGAGGCCGAGGCCGCCCGCCGCGCCCTCGACCCGGCCGCCGGGACCATGGCGCGGCTCGTCTGGTTCGACGCGGGCCCCGCCGCGTCCGGGCGCCTCCTGCTCACCGTCCACCACCTGGCCGTGGACGGCGTCTCGTGGCGGATCCTCCTGCCCGACCTGGTCACGGCCTGGGCCGGGGGCCGCCTCGACCCCGTCCCGACCTCGTTCCGCCGCTGGGCGCAGCGCCTCGCCGCCGAGGCGTCCGACCCCGCCCGCACGGCGGAGCTGCCGCTCTGGGAGGACGTCCTCGCCACCCCCGACCCCGTTCTCGGCGTCCGCCCGCTGGACCCGGCCGCCGACACCTTCGGGACGGCCCGGCACCTCACCCTCGACCTGCCCGCCGACGTGACCGGGCCGCTGCTCACCGAGGTCCCGGCCGCGTTCCACGGCCGCGCCAACGACGTGCTGCTCACCGGCCTCGCCCTCGCCGTCGCCGAGTGGCGGCGCGAGCGCGGCGCGTCCGAGGACACGGCGGTCCTCATCGACCTCGAAGGGCACGGCCGCGAGGAGATCGTCCCCGGCGTCGACCTGTCCCGCACCGCCGGCTGGTTCACCTCCATCTACCCGGTGCGCCTGGACGCGGGCCTGGTCGAGCCCGCCGACGTCCGCGAGGGCGGCCAGGCCGTGGGCACCGCCCTCAAGCGGGTCAAGGAGCAGCTCCGCGAGATCCCCGACAACGGCATCGGGTACGGGCTGCTCCGCCACCTCAACCCGGCGACCGGCGAGCGGCTGCGCGGCCGCCCGCAGATCGCGTTCAACTACCTCGGCCGCTCCGCCGCGCCCGAGGCCACCGACTGGGGGCCGGCCGGCCAGGCCGACGGCGACGCCCTCGGCGCCGGCCAGGACGCCGCGCTCGGCCTCGTCCACGCGATCGAGGTCAACGCGCACACTCGCGACCTGCCCGGCGGCCCCGAGCTGTCCGCGACGTGGACGTGGGCCGGCGACCTGTTCGACGGCGACGCGATCGAGGACCTCGCCGGCCGCTGGTACGCGGCGCTGCGCGGCCTCGTCGCGCACGTCGCCGGCGCCGCCGAAGGCCCCGTCGGCGGGTTCACCCCGTCGGACCTTTCCCTCGTGGACGTCAGCCAGGACGAGATCGACGAGCTCGCCGCCGAGCTCGACGGCGAATGGGAGCTGGAGTGAGCAGGTCGCAGCTTGAGGACATCCTCCCGCTCTCCCCGCTGCAGGAGGGGCTGTTCTTCCACGCCCTCTACGGCTCCGGCCACGACGTCTACACCGCGCAGATCATGTTCGACCTGCACGGCCCGCTGGACGTGGACGCGCTGAAGGCCGCGGCGGCGGCGCTCCTGCGCCGGCACGCGAACCTGCGGGCCGGGTTCCGGCAGCGCAAGGAGGGCTCCCCGGTCCAGGTCGTCCAGCGCACGGTGCGGCTGCCGTGGCAGGACGAGGACCTGTCCGCCCTGCCCGGACCCGAACGCGAGACCAGGGCCCGCGAACTGGCCGCCGCCGAGCGCGCCCGCCCGTTCGACATGGCGAAGCCGCCGCTGCTGCGGTTCATGCTCATCAGGCTCGCGGACGGCCTGCACCGCATGGTCTTCACCAACCACCACATCCTGCTGGACGGCTGGTCCACGCCCGTCCTGCAGACCGAGCTGTTCGCGCTCTACCTCGCCGAGGGCGACGACACCGGCATGCCGCGCGTCGCCCCCTACAAGAACTACCTGGCCTGGCTCGCCGCGCAGGACCGCGCCGCCGCCGAGGACGCCTGGCGCCGCGCCCTCGACGGCGTCCACGAGCCCACGCTCGTCGCGCCCGGCGCGCCCGAGCCGGACTCCGGCGACGGCACGCCGGGACGCGTCCGCACCCGCCTCACCGAGGAGCTCACCTCCGCGCTCAACGCGCGCGCCCGCGCCCAGGGCGTCACGCTGAACACGGTCGTGCAGCTCGCCTGGGCGACGCTGCTCAGCGGCCTCACCGGCGCGAACGACGTCGTGTTCGGAGCGGCCGTCTCCGGCCGCCCGCCGGAGCTCCCCGGCGTCGAGCAGATGATCGGCCTGTTCATCAACACGCTGCCGATCCGGGTCCGGGTCCGCCCCGCCGACACCGTCGCCGAGGCGCTCACCCGCCTCCAGGACGAGCAGGCCGCGCTGATGCCGCACCACCACCTCGGCCTGGCCGACATCCAGCGCCTCACGGGCACCGGGACGCTGTTCGACACGATGACCGTCCTGGAGAACTACCCGTTCGACCCGGACGCCGCCGGCGCCGACCTCGGCGGGCTGACCCTCCGCGACGTGGACGGGTACGACGCCACCCACTACCCGCTGACGTTCGCCGCCGTTCCCGGCCGCCGCCTGTCCCTGCGCATCGACCACCGCCCCGACCTGTTCGGCCGGGACGACGCCGAGCGGCTGATGCGGCGCCTCCTGCGCGTCCTGGACGCCGTCGCGCACCGGCCGAACCTGCCGCTCGGCCGCGTCGGCGTCCTGGACGACGAGGAACGCGCCGACGTCCTGCGGAACTGGCAGGGCGCCGGGACGGGCCGCGCCCCCGGCACCCTCACCGGCGGGTTCGCCGCGCAGTGCGCGAAGACCCCGGACGCGACCGCCCTCCGCGCGGCCGGGGAGTCGATCGCGTACGCGGAACTGGACGCGCGCGCGAACCGGCTGGCGCACCGGCTGATCGAGCTGGGCGTCCGCCCGGAGACGTGCGTCGCCCTCCTGCTCGAACGGTCCGCCGACGTCGCCGTCGCGTCCCTGGCGGTCCTCAAGGCGGGCGGCGCCTACGCGCCCGTCCACCCCGGCCAGCCGCCGGAGCGGATCGCCTGGGCGATCCGCGAGGTCGGCGCGCCCGTCCTGGTCGTCGATGGCGCCATGCGCGACCGGGCCGCCGCCCTCGGCGCCGCGGCGCGGATCGTCGCCGTGGACGCCCCGGACCTCGCCGGCGCGCCGGACACCGACCCGGGCGTGCCGTGCCTCCCGGACCAGCTGGCCTTCGTGTTCTTCACCTCCGGCTCCACCGGCCTGCCGAAGGGCGTCATGGTGACGCACCGCGACGCCGTCGCCCTCGCCACCGACAGACGTCTGCGGGGCGGCGCCCACGACCGTGTCCTCGTCCACTCCTCGCACGCGTTCGACGCGTCGACCTACGAGCTGTGGACGCCGCTGCTGAACGGCGGCACCGCCGTCATCGCGCCCCCCGGCCACCTCGACGCCGCCGCCTTGCAGGAGGTCCTCGACACCGAGGACGTCACCGCCGCCTTCCTCACCACCACCCTGTTCAACCTGGTCGGCGAGGAGCGCCCGCACGCCTTCGCCGGGCTCCGCGAGGTGCTGACCGGCGGGGAGGCCGGGTCGCCCGCCGTGATGCGCAAGGTCCTCGCCGCATGCCCGGACACCGAGGTCGTCCACGTGTACGGGCCGACGGAGGCCACCACGTACACGACCGCCGCGGCGCTGCGCGGTCCCCTCGCCGACCCGGCGGAGCGCACCCCGGTGCTCGGCCGGCCCTGCGACGACATGCGCGTCTACGTGCTGGACCAGGGGCTGCGGCCCGTCCCGCCCGGCGTCGTCGGCGAGGCCTACCTCGCGGGCGCCGGCGTCGCCCGCGGCTACCTGCGGCGGCCCGCGTTCACCGCCGAACGGTTCGTCGCCGACCCGTTCGGCGCGCCCGGCGACCGCATGTACCGGACCGGCGACCTCATGCGGTGGCGGCCCGACGGGAACCTGGAGTACGTCGACCGCGCCGACCTCCAGGTCAAGATCCGCGGATTCCGGATCGAGCTGGGCGAGGTCGAGGCGGCGATCGCCGCGCATCCCGACGTCGCCAACGTGGCCGTCGTCGCCCGCGAGGAGGCGTCCGGCGCCAAGGCGCTCGTCGCCTACGTCATCGCGCCCGCTCTGGCCTCCCGGGGGGATGGGGCTCCGGAGAACGCCGGCGAGGGGCGGCCGACGGACGGTCTGCGCGAGTTCGTCCGGGAGCGGCTGCCGGAGTACATGGTGCCCGCCGCGTTCGTCCGGCTGGACACGTTCCCCGTCGGCCCGACCGGCAAGCTCGACCGGCGCGCCCTGCCCGCCCCCGACTACGCCGCGTCCGGCGGCCGCGACCCGCGCACCCCGGAGGAGGAGCGGCTGTGCGGGATCGTCGCCGACGTCCTCGGCCTCGACCGGGTCGCCGCCGACGTCAGCTTCTTCGACCTCGGCGGCGACAGCATCGCCGCGCTGAGGCTCTCCGCCCGCGCCCGGCAGGCCGGGGTCGAGCTGACGCCCCGCGACGTGTTCACCCACCAGACCGTCGAGGCGCTCGCCAGGGCCGGCGACCCGGGCGACCGGATCGGCTTCGAGGTCCTGCTCCCGATCAGGACGTCCGGGTCCCGCCCGCCGGTGTTCTTCGTCCACCCGGCAGGCGGCCTCGCCTGGCCCTACCTGCAGTTCCAGCGGCACCTCGGACCGGACCAGCCGGTCTACGGGCTGCAGGCCCGCGCGTTCACGCGGTCCGAGCTGCCGGAGTCGGTGGCCGAGATGGCCGGGGACTACCTGGAGCAGATCAGGTCGGTGCGGCCGTCCGGGCCCTACCACCTCGCGGGCTGGTCCCTCGGCGGGCTCATCGCCTACGAGATGGCCGTCCGGCTCCAGGCCGAGGGCGAGACCGTCGGGCTGCTCGCGCTCATCGACTCCTACCACGGCCAGGACCTCGCGGGGGACGAGCGGGAGATCCTGCCCGAGCTGCTGCAGGGCATCGGCGTCGACGCCAGGGCGATCGCCCCGGACGGCAACCCCGACATGGAGCAGATCATGGGGATCCTCGCCGACCGCGACGACGCCCTCGCCACCCTCGGCGAGGACGACCTGGTCAACGTCTACCGCAACTACGAGAACGGGCTCCGGCAGGCCGGGGAGTACCGGCCGGGACGGTTCCGCGGCGACGTGGTGTTCTTCACCGCCCTGCGGGGCCGCACCGCGGAGTCGCCCACCGGGCCGTCCAACTGGGGGCCGCTCGTGGACGGCGGGATCGAGGACTACCCGGTCGACACCGAGCACCACCTGCTCATGGACCCGGGCCCGGCCGCCGAGATGGGCGCCGTCCTGGCCGCCAAGCTCGACAAACTCCACAGCGGAACACGGGATCGCTGAAGCAGGCACGGAAAGGAACACCATGTCGAACCCCTTCGAGGACCCGGACGGCACCTACCTCGTGCTCGTCAACGACGAGGGCCAGCACTCCCTGTGGCCGTCCTTCGCCGAGGTGCCCGCCGGCTGGACGGTGGCCAAGGACGAGGACACCCGCCAGGCGTGCCTCGACTACGTCGAGGAGAACTGGACGGACATGCGGCCGAAGAGCCTCGTCGAGGCCATGGGTGAGTGAGGCGGGCTGGAGGCCGCCGGATACCGGGCGTCTGCGGATCCCCTCGGTCACCGAGTGGGAGATGGAGATGCTGGACGCCGCCGACCTGCGGCCCGCGCCGCTGCCGGGCGTCGAGATGACGTTCACCCTCGCCGGACTGCCGTCCCCGGACGTCAGCCGCGCCCTCTACGCGACCGTCGGCGCCCGCGTCTGCTGGACCGACCGCTTCCCGTGGACGTACGAGCAGTGGCGGGCCTGGGTGGATCGCCCGGAGCTGTCCACCTGGATCGCCATGGCCGAGGGCACCATCGCCGGCTTCTTCGAGATCGAGGCGCAGCCCGGCGGCGACACCGAGATCCACCTGGTGGGGCTCACCCCCGCGTTCGTCGGGCGCGGCTACGGCGGCTACCTCGTCGAGCAGTGCACCCGCCGCGCCTGGCAGCGCGGCGAGCTGTGGGCCCTCGCCGGCGGGCCCGCGACCCGGGTGTGGCTGCGCACCAGCAGCCTCGACCACCCGAACGCCATCGCCAACTACCGGCGGCGGGGCTTTAAGGTGGCGGCGGAGAGCACCGCGCCGAAGCTCGTGCCGGACCCGCGGGTCGCGCCGTGGCCGCTGCCGCGCGACCCCCGCGCGCAGTCCCGCCGGCACGAGGAGGAGGAGTTGATCACGTGACCTGGTTCCGCTGCCCCGAGCCGCGTCCCTGGGCGTCGATGCGGCTGTTCTGCCTGCCGCACGCGGGCGGGTCGGCGGTGTTCTACCGGTCGTGGGCCAAGGAGGCCGGCCCTGCCGTCGAGGTGCAGGCCGTCCAGTACCCGGGGCGCGCCGACCGGATGGCGGACGCGTTCGTCACCGACGCCCGGCAGCTCGCCCGCCTCATCGCCGGGGCGATGGCACCGCTGACGGACCGCCCCGCCGCGCTGTTCGGGCACAGCATGGGCGCCGTCCTCGCCTACGAGGTGGCCCGGCTGCTGGAGGAGCGGGGCGCCGCGCCCGTGCACGTGTTCGCCTCGGGGGCCCGCCCGCCCGACGACCGGGGCGACGAGCGCGTCGGCGACAGGGACGACGACGGCCTCGTCGCCGAGCTGGTGAGTCTCGGGGGGACCGACGCCGAGCTGCTGGCGGAGCCGGAGCTGCGCGAGCTCGTCCTGCCGTACGTCCGCAACGACTTCACGCTGATCGAGCGGTACGCGCACCGGCCCGAGCCGGCGCTGACCGTCCCGGTCACCGCGATCATCGGGGACGCCGACCCGCACGTGGACCGGGAGCGGGCCCGCGGCTGGGAGCGCGCCACCCGCGGGCGGTTCGCCCTCCGGGTGCTTCCGGGCGGGCACTTCTACCTGGCCGAGCAGCAGTCCGCCGTGATCGCCGAGGTGCTGCGGACCCTGGAGGTCCCCGCCCTCTGACGCGCGGACGGGCCGCCCCCACGGGAGTCCGTGGCGGGGGCGGCCCGTCGCTGAAGGGGGAGCCTCCTGAGGGGTCGTTTAGTAGACGGACGCCCCGTACACCGACAGCGGCTCGGTGATGGGCTGGAAGAACGTCGTCCCGCCCGAGGAGCAGTTGCCGCTGCCGCCCGAGGTCAGGCCGAGCGCGGTGTTCCCGGCGAACAGGGAGCCGCCGCTGTCGCCCGGCTCGGCGCACACCGTGGTGCGGATGAGGCCGCTGACGCTGCCCTCCTGGTAGTTCACCGTCTGGTTGAGGGCGGTGACCCGGCCGCTGTGCAGGCCGGTGGTGCTGCCGCTGCGGTACACGGTCTGGTTGACCGCGGCGTTCCCGGCGCTGGTGATGTCGCGGGTGCCGCTGTAGAGGCTGACCGAGCCCTGCGTGTCGGTGGGCGTCGAGGAGTACGTCACGATGCCGTAGTCGTTGCCGGGGAAGCTGCTGCCGGCGGTGCGGCCCAGCGTCCGGCCGGAGCTGTCGGTCCAGGTCGAACCGATGTTGGTGCAGTGCCCGGCCGTGATGAAGGCGTAGCCGCCTCCCCTCCTGACATTGAAGCCCAGCGAGCACCGGGCGCCGCCGGTGTAGATGGCCTCGCCGCCTCGGGTGAGCGTCTGGAACTTCCCGGCGACGCTCTCGGTGCGGACCGCCGTGCCCTGCTTGCTCGCGGCCGCGCGGACCTTCTTGAGCTGGGCGCCCTTGACCGTGCTGTCCACGCTGAGGACGACCTGGTTGCTCGCCGGGTCGACGGCCCAGGCGGTGCCCGGGACGGTCGCGTCGCGCTTGAGCGCGGCCTCGACCTTCTTCAGGTCCGCGCCGCTGCGCGCGACGGTGCGCGGCACCGCGCCCGCGGCGCGCACGGCCTGGGCGGCCTGCGCGTCGGTGACGGTGACGACCAGCTTGCCGTCCTTGAGGTAGGAGCCCGCGCTGCGGGTTCCGAGCTGGTGCGCCAGGGACGTCGCGACGTCGCCGGGAGCGGCGGGGGCGGCGGGGGCGGCGGGGGACGCGGACGCGGTGGGAGCGGTGGCCAGGGTGGCGGCCACCAGGCCGGCCGCGGCCGTGGTGACGGCCGCGGCGCGGACGCGCCTGTGACGGATCTTCACTTGTGCCTCCACGGGGGATGGGGCGCACCCGAGTGGTGCGCCGGAGGTCATCGACATGGTGTAAGAACGGTCAAGGCGGACGTAAGACGCAGAAGGTGACTAATTCGGCAGGTTCTCGTTGGCACTCTCGGAGCGGCGTGCGTGGTCAGTCCGGCAATGCCAACCGCCGCTCGCCGGGTGAGGAACGAGGTTCGGCCCCGGTCCTTTCGCCGGAACGGCCAAAAGGACCGGGGCCGAAACCCGCGTGGCTTCCCGCCGCCTGGGAGCTCCGGCGGGCCGCCGGGGGCGGCTAATAGATCTCGACCCCGAACGCCGACAGCGGCTCGGACACGGGCTGGAAGAACGTGACGCCGCCGGACGAGCAGTCGCCGCTGCCGCCCGAGGTCAGCCCGACCGCGCTCGACCCGGCGAACAGCGGGCCGCCGCTGTCGCCCGGCTCGGCGCACACCGTCGTCTGGATGAGGCCGCTGACGCTGCCCTCCTGGTAGTTCACCGTCTGGTCGAGCGCGGTGACCTGCCCGTCGTGGACGCCGGTGGTGCTGCCGCTGCGGGTCACGGTCTCGCCCACCGTGGCGTCGGCCGCGCCCGTGATGTCCTGGAACCCGCCGTCGACCGTGACGCCGCCCCGCGCGTCCTGCGGGGTGGAGTCGTACTTGACGAGGCCGTAGTCGTCACCGGGGAAGCTGCTGCCGGCATTGCCGCCGAGCGTGCCCCCCGACCCGTCGGTCCACGTGGAGCCCGCCTCGGTGCAGTGCCCCGCCGTCAGGAAGTAGTACTCGCCTCCCTTCTTGACGTTGAAGCCGAGCGAGCAGCGGGCGCCGCCGGTGTAGATCGGGTCGCCGCCCGCGGTGAACATGCGGAACGTTCCCGCGACCCGTGTGGTGCGCACGGCCGCGCCCTGCTCGGCCGCGGCCCTGCGCACCTTCCTGAGCGCGGCTCCCTTGACCGTGCCGTCCATGGTGAGGACGACCTGGTTGGCGGCCGGGTCGACGGCCCAGGCGGTGCCCGGGACGGTCGCGTCGCGCTTGAGCGCGGCCATGACCTTCTTCAGGTCCGCGCCGCTGCGCGTGACGCTCCTCGGCACGGCCCCGGCCGCCCGGACCGTCCGCGCGGCCTCGGCGTCGGTCACCGTGACGACGAGGTTCCTCGTCGCCCGGTCCACGTAGGCCCCGGCGCTGCGGTCGCCGAGCCGCTGCGCCAGCTTCGCCGCCACCCGGCCGGTGTCGG